>NZ_JBSVVZ010000024.1:0-85269 GCF_054071875.1 Pseudomonas sp. SDO524_S393
AAACATAATGGTGACTGACGCTCCGTCATCGCGGGCAAGCCCGGCTCCCACATTTTCAATCGGATTTATTCCGCCAGTAGAGCATCGACCTCGGCTGTGCCCGGAGACGTCGCCGGCCCCCAACGCGTTACCGCCAGCGCCGCCGCCGCGTTCGCACGACGTGCCGCTTGGGCCGGTGCCAGCCCTTGGGCCAACCCCGCAATAAACACCCCCGCATGGGCATCGCCCGCGCCGTTGCTGTCCACCGCCGTCACCTTGAAACCAGGCACGTGTTCAACCTCGCCGCCACGCCCGACCCAGCAGCCATTCGGCCCGTCGCGCACCACTCGCAAGGTCTCGGCAGGCAAGTGCCGATTCAGCGCGGGCAATGCGTTGGCAATGTCCGCCGCACCGGTGAACGCCAGCGCTTCGGGGCCATTGCTGGTCCAGATGTCGATGCGCGGCAGCAACGCCGCCATCAGCGCCGAGTCCGGCGCCTTCACCAGCGGCCCCGGGTCGAACACCACACGAATGTCCCGTGGCAGCGCCAACAGCCAGTCGAGCAGAGCCTGGGCCTTGCCTTCCAACAACAAGCTGTAGCCGCTGACGTACACGTAATCGTCGGCCTGCGGCACCCCATTCGCCAGATCCTCGGCGCTCAAGTCACCCTCGGCACCGATGTGGGAAATGAAGGTGCGCTCGGTGCTGGCTTCGGTCAGCGAAACGCACAGCCCGGTGTCCTTGTCCGTACTGGCCGCCTGGGCGATTTCCACGCCCTCGGCCAGCATCGCTGCGCGGGCCAGATCGCCGAAGCGACCATTGCCGTGGCGTCCGAGATAGACCACCGGCAGGCCGTTGCGGCGGGCGGCGGCCATCACATTGAAGCCCCCGCCGGCTTCGAAACTGGCGGATTTCGCCAGCACGTCGCCACCGGTCGCGGGCAAGGTATCAAGGGCCATGACCAGGTCGACGATGACCTGGCCGGTGTGCAGCAATCTAGACATTGGGACTCTCTACTAACGCCGGACGACGGTCAGCCGCGCCGCCCAATACCGCATAAATCCCGCCGGCCACCAGGAAGGTGACGATCCAGCCCAGGCCGTTGTGGCCCAGCCAGGAGTCGGACAATGGCCCGGCGAACCAGATGTTTTCAGCGGTGGTGCCGATGGTGGTGAAGCTGAAACCCAGCACGATGGCCACGGCCCAGGCGCCGAACGCACGCCACTCCACACCGCCGCGATACCAATAGGCGCTGCTCGGGCTGACGTCCAGCAGGTCCTTGGCGCTGTAGTAGTGACGGTGAATCAAGTCGACGACAAAGATCCCGACCCACGCAGTGATCGGCACCGCCAGCAACGAGATGAAGGTGATGAAGGGGCCGTAGAAACTGTCGGCGATCAGCATGAAGTAAATGGAACCGGCGAAAATCGCGACGATGTCGACAATCACCGCGTGCACACGCTTGACCTTCAAGCCCAGGGTCAGGGTGGTAAGGCCCGCCGAATACACCGAGAGGTTGTTGGACAGCAGCAACCCACCGAACGCGGTGATCAGGTACGGCACGGCCATCCAGGTGGGCAGCATGTCGCGGATCGCGATGATTGGGTCGGTGGCCGACGCCAGGTCATTGTTACCCACCGACAGCAGGCCGCCGAGGGTAATCAGCAACACCAGCGGAATGCCCGCGCCGAATGCGGCGGATGCCACCAGGCGCACGGCTTTCACGCTGCGGTGCTGGTAGCGCGACATGTCGGCGCCAGCGTTGGCCCACCCGATACCGGTGCCGGCGGCCATGGTGCCGATGCCGATGATCATCGCGCTCAAGGGTGCCGGAGTGGCGTTGAACACCGCGCTCCAGTCGATGGTGGCACAGAGGAAACCGCCCACCAGGATATTCAAGGCGCCGAACACGTAAGTGGCCCACTTCTGGATCACCAGCAGAGTGGCGTGGCCCAGGCCGGAAACGGACAAGGTCAGCAGCACGAAAATAGCGATGAAGGTCAGCGTCAGGATCGGGGCGCTTTTTGCCTCGACCGGGGAGTGAAACAGGATCGAACACAACGACAGCAGCACGAACGCTGCCGTGGTGGTGTTGACGGTTTCCCAGCCCAAACGCGACATCAGCGAGACCAGGGTGGGGCCGATATTGCCGCGCACGCCGAAGATGGCACGGGACAGCGTCAGGCTCGGCGCGCGGCCACGACGACCGGCGATGGAAATGATGCCCACCACCGCGAAGGAGCCGGCGGCACCGAGGATCGCGACGATGATCGCCTGCCAGATCGCCAGGCCGCGAAACGCCACCAGCGTCGCACCCAGGGGCAAGCCGAGGATGCTGATGTTGGCGGCGAACCACACCCAGAACAGTTGCAACGGATGACCGTTGCATTCCCCTTCAGGGACCGGTTCGATACCGCGTGTTTCCAATTGCCCGGCGCCTTGGCCGGAAGAAGAGGTGCTCATGAGTGGGTGCTCCTGGTGCCTGTATTGTTGTGGTTGTGGCAGAGTTCTATTGGGTCTTCCCGTCCCTGTGGGAGCTGGCTTGCCTGCGATGGCGGTGTGTCAGTCACCGATGCAATCACTCGAAGCTTGCTATCGCAGGCAAGCCAGCTCCCACAGTTCTGAGCTATGGCGGTCAACGCAATTCGAGCAACCCTTGGACCAACGGCTGCAAGTCCAGGCCATTGACCTGTTTCACCTGTTCGATCATCGCCTCGGGCCAGCACTGCATGCCGAGACATGCACCCAACATGGCGCCAAGAATCGCGGCGATGGTGTCGGTGTCGCCACCGAGACTGGCGGCCAGGCACAGGGCTTCGAACGCGCTCAGCGCGCCCACCGCCACTTGCTGGGCAAGGGCGAACGACACCACCACCGACTCCTGGGATGCGACGGAGGTGCCAATCAATTCGTAGAGCAGATCGGCGAACAGCGCCTTGTCGCCGCTGCCGACGCTCAAAGTCCGCGCCCAACTGATGCGGGTGGAAATGCGCCCACCGGCAATCCAGTGCCCCTGGTTTTCGGCCTGCTGGGCAACCTGGACACCGACGTTCAAGGCTTCGCCCAGGTCCACCCCGTTGATGCCGGCGGAGACCACTGCCGCCACTGCCGCAGCGCTGGAAATGCCCAGGGTTGTGTTGTGAGTGACCTGGCACGCCTGGATCACTGCCTGAATGAACGCTTTCGGGTCACTCACATCCGCCGCGATGCCCACCGGCGTGATGCGCATGGCGGCACCGTTGGTAGTGCCGTAGCGCCCGGACTCTTCCGGCGTGTGGCCGGCCAGGATCATGTCGATCGCGCGTTTGGTGGACGGACCCAGCAGGTCCTGGGAGCCCTTGGCGCGCATCACCGCTTCCCAGTCGATCAGGCGCTGGGCGAGTACCGTGGGCTCGATCAACCCCCGGCCTTCCACCAGCAGCTCACCCACCAGGATTGCCTGTTCGGTGTCATCGGTGATGGAACCGGCGGGCATGTTCGGTGCAATCGGCTGGTCGGCGCCGGCATCTTCCAGCGCAGTGATGACGCCGAACCGCGCCCTGACCTGCTCGCGGCTCAGGGATTGGGTAGGCATGCCCAGGGCATCGCCCAGTGCCAGGCCGTAGAAAGCGCCAAGCGCGCGAATGTCCGGGGTCATTTCGAAGCTCCAAATTGCAGGTGCAGGCGAAAGTGCAGCGGGTCGAGCAAACTTTCGACGTGTTCCATGAACCGTTCGCGACGGTCGTAGGTGGTGCGCGAGGCCTTGAGAAACACAGTGCCCGCCGGACGGCCGAGCAGTTCGGCATCTTCGTTGCTCAGGGGCTCGGCACCGATCCATTGGTCACCTTCGGCGCCGACGTAGCCGTAGGCCGCCAGAGTGATGGTCAGGGAGTTATCGATCAGGCCGACGCGCGGCAGGCTTTCCAGGCCACCAACGGCAGGCATCAGTGAGCGTTCGAGGGACACGGCGATCCCGTCGGGTGTGCGCCGCAGGCGGTCGAGGGCAATGAACTGGTCACTGCCGAAACGGCTGAGCAGATCCGCTCGGGTCACCGCTTCAAGACGCAGGATATCGGTGGTCACCCGCGCGCCGGTATCGGCCAGGGCCTGGGCCCAACCGCTGCGTTGGTCGAGCACCATGCCGTCGAACGTGACGATGGAGCCGACGCCGCTCTGGGTGGCGATGTAGTTGCGGCGCTTGAGCTCAGCCAGGGCTTCACGCAGGGTGCCGCGACTGACCGAGAACTCTTCGGCCAGTTGGTGCTCGCCCGGCAGCAGGAAACCGTCGGCCATCACCCCACCCTCGATACGGCGGATAAGCTCGTCGACGACGCGTTTTTTCTTATCAAATCGGACATGTCTAATCATGTACAAATTGATAACCGATAGCGCCCGTTTGCAGCAAGCGAATTATTTCAGGGAGATGAAAAAACCGGTCTCAGGGCTCCAGCCCAATGGGGAAAAACACCCCGCCGCTCCAGACGCCCAGCCAGTTCTGACCGTTGATCGGACGGCTTACCGCCAGTTCCACCAATTGGTAGAAAACGTTGCGATGTACCAGGGCTTCGAGGTTGGAGCGCACCCGCAGATAAGGGGAAGGCTCTTGGGTGACGGGGTCGATCACCACCCGCAGCGGGTGTTCGACGCCCGCTTCGATCGGTTCATCGACGTTGCTGGTAAAGCGCAGCACCTGCTGTTCGCCCTGCCCTTCGACCTCCAGCGTGATCGCGACGAAAGGCGCGTCATCGACGACGATGCCGACCTTTTCCACCGGCGTTATCAGGAAGTAATCGTCACCATCGCGGCGGATGATGTTGGAGAACAGCTTGACCATCGGCTTGCGCCCGATCGGCGTGCCCTGATAGAACCAGGTGCCGTCGCGGGCGATGCGCATGTCGATGTTGCCGCAGAAATCCGGGTTCCAAAGGTGTACCGGCGCCGGTCCCTTGCCCTTGGGCAACTGGGCCAACAAGTCATTGGCCTTGGCGGAATCGGTCATGGGGGTCTCCTGCGGCTTACTGATCACTCATGCCCAACAGGCCGCGGGCATACTGCGCCAGGGGGCGTGCAATCAGATCTTGTGGCTTGTTGTCGTGGAACGTCAGTAAACCGCCACGACTGCGAATTCGTGCAGTATCGATCAAATACTGGGTGCTGGTCTCGATCAACATGATCTGGATCACGCCGCTGTCCAGCCCCACGCGGTCCAGAGCCTCTTGATCAGCCCATTCATCGGCATTGCCGATACGGTCGTCAGCCGCCGCAAAACGGCAATACAACAGGTAGTGAGCACCCGCTGCGCGGGCTTCAGACATGGCCTGCTCAAGCCCTTCGGGCTGGCGGGCGCGACGCACCATGGGGAAATATTCGACGAAACCGTTGAATGCCTCTTCAGCCACCACATTGGGGCGCGGGTAAGCGCTGCCCGGCGGCACGAACGCGCCCTGGGCAATAAACACAAAGGAATCCGGCTGTATACGAACCGACGCGGTACGGCGTGTATCGCTGTGATCCAGCAACCCGGCGTCACTCATCTGATAGCGAGTGCCTTCGGCCATATCGCTGACGGTCATGCAACCACTCAGCGTCAATGACGCCAGCAACAAAACCAGACTACGCATCCCAATCCTCCAGAAGCCGGTGACGGAAAACCGGCGAATGGGCGTGAGATGCAGATTTTGCGCCACTTAGCAGCGACACCTGACAATGTGGGAGCTGGCTTGCCTGCGATTGCGGTGTATCAGTGCCGAATTTAGGGACTGACACACTGTCATCGCAGGCCTGCTCCCACAATAAAAGTGTGCGTTGACTTGAAGGGACGCTAACCGCCGATGATCTTCATGATCGTCGCACCGCCCGAGAATGCCACTTCCTGCTTGTCGCCCAGCGCTTTCATCAGCAAGCCCTGCAACGCGGGCAGCGCCTGGTGGCGAGGTTTGTCGAGCAGGTCGCCGACATAGTGGCGGTTGCTCGACGACAGGCAGCCGTGCAACCAGCCGGTGGACGACAGGCGCAGCCGCGAACAGGTACGGCAGAACGGCACGCTTTCGTTGGCGATCACGCCGAAATAACCTTTGCCGGGGATTTCATAACGAACCGCGGTCGCGTCGATCGGCGCGCTGGCTTGCAGGTATTCGTGTTGCTCGCCAATCAGGCTGAGCAGTTGCTGCAGGCTGACGAATTGCTGGAGAAACGCGTTGGAATCCTTGGCCAGGTGGCCCATGCGCATCAATTCGATGAAGCGCAACTCGTAGCCGCGCTCAAGGCAGTAGTCGAGCAACGGCATGACCTGATCCAGGTTCTGGCCGCGCAACGGCACCATATTGACCTTGATCTTGATGCCGGCGGCGCGCGCCTGGTCCATACCATCGAGGACAGTAGCCAGATCACCGCCACGGGCGATACCGCGGAAGGCATCGGCATCCAGGGTGTCGAGGGACACGTTGATACGCCGAATCCCTGCCGCCACCAGCAACGGCAGCTTGCGCGCCAGCAACTGGCCATTGGTGGTCAGACTGATATCACTGAGCCCCATCTGCCCCACGGCGCCCATAAAGGCTTCCAGCTTGGGACTGACCAGCGGCTCGCCACCGGTAATGCGCAGGCGATCAATGCCGGCGGCTTCAATCAAGTACTCCACGCCACGGGCCATGGTCTCGGCCGAGAGTTCGTCCTGGGCAGCCACCAGCCGCTTGCCATTGGGCACGCAGTAGGTACACGCATAATTGCAGGCTGAGGTCAGGCTGATCCGCAAATTGCGAAAACGCCTGCCTTGACGATCAACGATCATGGATCACTCCGGCAGAGGATAATTCGGGCGCACTAAAAGCTGACTCATAAATCAGCTTTTAGCAAGATCCTTGCCTGAGTATATTCCTGGGGCACTGCACCTGGCAGTAAATCATTAGGCCATCATCGTGGCTCAGGCCGCCGGTGTTCCAGCCGGTGGCAGCTCGGTGGTGTGCTTGCGCTTGTTGCCCATGCGCACGCCGATGTCCATCAGGAACTGGAAGAAGCCTTCCTGATCCTCCAGCACATTGCTCCAGAACGGCGAGTGATACAGCGCCACCGCACCATGGACCAGCGCCCAGGCGGCGCAATAGTGGAAATACGGTGGCACATCTTCCAGCTTGCCTTCGCTGATGCGGCCTTTGATCAGTAGGGTCAGGCGCTCGAAGTTCGAGGCACGGATCTTGTGCAGTTCCTCGACCATCTCCGGTACCTGATGGCCCTTGACCACCTTCTCTTCCAGGCGATCGAACAGGCGGTAGCGCTGCGGGTCGCGCATGCGAAACTCGAAGTAGGCCCGGGACAGAGCTTCCTTGTCCTTGTCCACATCAGCCGAATGCAGCAACTCGTTCAGGTCGCGCTCATAGTCGAGCATCAGCCGCAGGTAGATCTCGGCCTTGGACTTGAAGTGCTTGTAGATCGTGCCTTTGCCGATACCCACGGCATCCGCGATCATCTCGACGGTAACGCTGTCCTCACCCTGTTCGAGGAACAACTTGAGCGCGGTGTCGAGAATTTCCTGCTCACGGCGGCGAAACTCACGGACCTTACGGGGTTCTTTGTGCATGAGGAAGACGTCTGCAGAGGTGAATATGGGGAGGGTTGCGCAGGGCCACGGTTACGTGGCGATACGATTGACCCGGTGCGAGGGATTATCCCGACTGAACAGTCGTTGGGCAACGCCTATGTGAACAAGCTGCGCACTTTATTGCCCTCACACCAACGAATAAGCCTCTATCGGTCAGAAATAAAACGCGATATTGGGTCGTGCGCATGGGGCTAATGAGAACTCAAGCGAAGCGCGCGTATTCCAAATCTGTTTAAAAAACGACCAGTCGCGACTGGACTGAATCGGATACTGATCAATACTTCAACTGTCGGCGCGACATCTCCCCCAAGTGAAGCGTCGACCTGGGTACCGACGGACTGTGTGCCCTTGTTTTACTCCTAATGGTCTTAGCCCGGATTCACCCCCCAGAACCCGGGTTTTTTTTGCCTGCGATTTGGCAACGCTAGCCGCTTACATGGGCCAGGGGGAACAATCGTTTGAAGTTCTCGGTAGTCTGTTCGGCAAAGCGCTCATACGATTCACCGCGCAGCATCGCCAGATAATCCGCCACGTCGCGCACATACTCCGGCAGGTTCGGCTTGCCGCGATGGGGAATGGGCGCGAGGTACGGCGAATCGGTTTCCACCAGCAAACGGTCGGCCGGCACCTGGCGCGCCACATCACGCAGGGCGTCGGCATTGCGGAAAGTGACGATACCCGACAGCGAAATATAGAACCCCAGGTCCAGGGCCGCCTTGGCCATATCCCAGTCTTCGGTGAAGCAATGCAGCACGCCCGCCTGGGGCAACGCCGCTTCACGCAGCAGCGTCAGGGTATCGGCACGGGCGCCTCGGGTATGGACGATCACCGGCTTGCCGGTCTGCTGGGCGGCCTGCAGGTGCAGACGGAACGAGGCTTGCTGCAACTCGGCGGCTTCGGGCTCGTAATGGTAGTCCAGGCCGGTTTCGCCAATCGCCACCACGCGTGGGTGATTGAGCTCGCTCAACAACCAGTCGAGGGCCGGTGCCTCACCAGGCTTGAGGTCAAGCGGATGAATACCGACCGAGCAATCGACATCGGCATAACGTTCGGCAAGTGCCTTCACGTCGGCAGCGTTTTCGGCGCTCACGCCGATACACAGAAAGTGCCCGACCCCGCGCTGGCGGGCAGCCTCAAGGGCTGCGTCGAGAGAGCCGCCGTGCTGAGCGAGATCGAGGCGGTCGAGGTGGCAATGGGAATCTACGAGCATAAGAAGTTACAACTTGAGTCACGGAAAGTGCCTGGCCAACGATACACCCGTCAGCCACGGAAATTAACGACGGCCGAGCAAGCCCACCCACTGCACCAGCAGCGCTTCGAGCAACAGCACGCGATTGAGGTTGGCCTTGCCGAGGACCTTCTGACGCTGGGCGAGGATCCAGTCCTGAATGTTCAGCACCTTGTCCTGGGCACTTTTCTGCGCAAGGTATTGCACTACCTTGCGCATGTCCGGCAGCCCCAGGCCGCTTTCATCCTGGGTCAGCTGGTAGCGCAGGATCAGGCTCGACCAGTCGCAGAACCAATCGAACAGCAACAGAAGCGGCACGTCCTTCCAGGCACTCTCGGCCAATTGTGTGGCGGACTGCTCCTGCTTGAGCAGTTTTTTCACGCCCTCCACCACCAGCGCACGCTGCTCACGCACGCCCTGGGCATGCAGCTTGACCGCCGCCAGCGGCGAGCCGGCCGCCAGGGTCAGCAGCTCGATGCGCTCCTGCTCACTGCATTCCGGCAACGCCTGGCCCAGCCACTGCAAGCTCATGGCCTCGCTTGGAAGCGGGCATGCCTGCTGTACACAGCGGCTGCGGATGGTCGGCAGCAAGCGGCTGGACTGATGGCTGACCAGCAACAACACCGTATCGCCGGACGGCTCTTCCAGGCTCTTGAGCAAGGCGTTGGCGGCATTGATGTTCATCGCCTCAACCGGCTCGATCAGCACCACCTTGCGCCCGCCCATCTGCGCGGTCTGCACCACGAAACTGACCAGGTCACGCACCTGATCGACCTTGATCGCCTTGTCGGCTTCTTCGGGTTCCAGCAGGTAGTTGTCCGGATGACTGCCGGCCTTGAGCAGCAAACAGGACTTGCACTCGCCGCAGGCCTCCAGATTGACGGGATGCTGGCACAACAGGCTGGCCATCAAACGCTCGGCGAGGTCGCGCTTACCGATCCCGATGGGACCGTGCAACAAGTAGGCATGGGCATGCTGGGCACGCCCGGCCAGTTGTTGCCACAGGCTGTCTTGCCACGGATAGGCTTCAGCCACGGGCGCGCTCCAGCAGGTTTGGCAACAGGCTATCGATGGCTTGCTGCACCTGAGCCAGGGGTTGGGCAGCGTCCAGCAGGTAATAACGCGCAGGATCCGCCTTGGCACGCTCGAGGAATGCACGGCGCACGGCGTCGAAGAAGGCCTGCCCCTCCAGCTCGAAACGGTCCAGGCGACCGCGCGCACTCGCGCGGGCCATGCCCACTTCCACCGGCAAATCGAACACCAGCGTCAAGTCGGGCCGCAACTCGCCCTGAACGAACGTTTCCAGCGTGGCGATACGTGCCAGGGGCAAGCCTCGGCCACCGCCCTGATAGGCATAGGTAGAGTCGGTAAACCGGTCGCAGATCACCACGGCGCCACGGGCCAGAGCCGGGCGAATCACTTCGGCCAGGTGCTGCGCGCGGGCGGCAAAGACCAGCAGCAATTCGGTGTCCGGGTTCATCTGTTCTTCGCCCGGGGCCAGCAACAACTCGCGGATGCGCTCGGCCAGCGGCGTACCGCCGGGCTCACGGGTCAGCACCACTTCGATGCCTTCGGCGCGCAGGCGCTCGGCCAGGTAATCGCGGTTGGTGCTCTTGCCGGCGCCTTCGGGGCCTTCCAGGGTAATAAACAAGCCAGTCACAGGCAGTCCTTAGTCAGAGTCATTGCGGGCTTTGCGGCGCTGCGGTGGCCGGTGCAGGTTCGGCGGGCGCCTCAACGGGCGCCTCGACCGCTGGCGTCGGCTCATCTGTCGGCTTGGCCGCCGGTGCCGGGCTGGAACGATAATCCGCGCGACGCTTGAGCTGGAACTCGCGCACGGCGGCATTATGCGCATCCAGGTCATCAGAGAAAATATGGCTGCCGTCACCCCGGGCGACAAAAAACAGGCTGCTGCCCGGCACCGGGTTCAGTGCCGCATGAATCGCCTCGCGCCCCACCATGGCAATCGGCGTCGGCGGCAAGCCGGCAATCACATAGGTGTTATACGGGGTGGCTTCCTTGAGGTGCGCGCGGGTCAACTTGCCGTTGTAGCGCTCACCCAGGCCATAGATCACAGTGGGGTCGGTCTGCAACAACATGCCGAGCTTCATGCGCCGCACGAACACCCCGGCGATCTGCCCGCGTTCTTCGGGCACGCCGGTCTCCTTCTCCACCAGGGACGCCATGATCAGCGCCTGATAAGGGTCGGTGTACGGCGCATCGGCGGCGCGTTTGCTCCACTCCTGGGCGAGGACATCGTCGAGGCGGTTATAGGCTTTTTTCAGGAATTCGACGTCAGTCATGCCACGCACGAAGCGGTAGGTATCCGGGAAGAATCGCCCCTCGGGAAACACGCCAGGATGGCCGAGCTTGTCCATCACATCGCTGTCACTGAGGCCGGACAGGGTCTGTACGATTTTTTCATGCTTGGCCAGGGCCGAGCGCACCTGACGGAAGTTCCAGCCCTCCACCAGGGTCAGGCTGTATTGCACCACTTCGCCCCGCTGCCACAGGCCGATCAAGCCTTGCGCGGTAAGGCCCGGCGTCATGCGGTATTCGCCACTGTGCAGGGGCTGACCATCGAGGTTGAAACGCCAGTACAGACGCAGCCAGAACGCGTCGTCCAGCACGCCGTCAGCTTCCAGGCGATTGAACGTGCCCGTCGGCGTTGCCCCGGCCGGCACATCGAGCAATTGCTCCTGGGACAGATTCAAAGGCTGCTTGAGGGCAGAGTCGAGCTTCCAGGCGCCATAGCCCAGCAGCAAGCCTGCCGAGACCAGGCCGATCTGCAGCAGTACTACAAGTTTTCGTATCAACTCAAATATCCAATAGCGCGCGAACAATGCCTTGCAGTTTACGGGTGAGCGGGCCAACCGACCAGCTCATCGCAGCACACCCGCGCACCGGCCAAATGCCATAAACGCTGTTGCACACAAAGACTTCATCGGCCTGCTGCAACTGCTCGAGGCTGATGTCGGCCACGGCCACCGGGACGCCCAGCGCTTTCGCCTGGTCCAGGATCTCGGCACGCATAACACCCGCGACCCCGCAACGCGTCAGATCAGCGGTAAGTAACAAGCCGTTGCGCACTAGGAACAGATTGCTGAATACGCCTTCGATGACACGACCGGACAGATCCAGCATCAGACCTTCGGCATGCTCGGCGTCCTGCCATTCGGCGCGGGCAATCACTTGTTCCAGGCGGTTGAGGTGCTTGAGTCCAGCCAACAAGGGCTGCTCGGCCAAACGAGTGGCACAGGGAAACAGGCGGATGCCATCGGTTCCATGGGCCGGGGGATAGGTTGCAGGCGGACTGCCCTGCAAGATACGGCGCACGGGCGCGCCTGGATGGGTGCCATAACCGCGCAGGCTGTCGCCACGGGTGAGGATCAGCTTGAGTACGCCGTCGCCCAGGGCGGCGGCGTATGCCAGGACTTCACCGCGCAGCAGCTCTTGGTCCACCACCAGCGCCAGCCGCCTGCAACCCTCGTCGAGGCGTCGCAGGTGACGGTCGAGCAACACCGGTTGCCCGGTCTTGACGGCGATGGTTTCGAACAGCCCGTCGCCATACGCCAGGCCGCGATCTTTCAGGGACACTGCGTCCGCCGGATGACCGTCGACCCAGCTGTGCATCATTCGGCGAACCGGCGGAACACCAGCGAACCGTTGGTGCCACCAAACCCGAACGAGTTGGAGATCGCCACATCGATCGGCATCGGCTGCGCTTCGTGTGGCACGAAGTTCAGGTCGCAGCCTTCGTCCGGCTCATCGAGGTTGATGGTCGGCGGCGCGACCTGGTCCTTGATGGCCATGACGCTGAAGATCGCCTCGACTGCGCCCGCCGCACCCAACAGGTGGCCCGTCATGGACTTGGTGGAGCTGACCGCCAGCTTGTAGGCATGCTCACCGAACACCGACTTGATAGCCTCGGCTTCCGCCCGGTCGCCAGCCGGGGTCGAGGTACCGTGGGCGTTGATGTACTGCACCTGGTCCGTATTGACCTTGGCATCACGCAGGGCGTTGCTGATGCAACGCGCGGCGCCGGCACCGTCGGACGGAGGCGACGTCATGTGATAAGCGTCACCGCTCATGCCGAAACCGATCAGTTCGGCATAGATGGTGGCACCGCGCGCCTTGGCGTGCTCCAACTCTTCCAGCACCAGGGCGCCGGCACCGTCGGCCAGCACGAAGCCATCACGGCCCTTGTCCCATGGACGGCTTGCACGGGTCGGCTCGTCATTGCGGGTGGACAGCGCGCGCGAGGCACCAAAGCCGCCCATGCCCAGGCCACAGGCGGCCATTTCGGCGCCACCGGCGATCATCACGTCGGCTTCGTCGTAGGCAATGTTGCGTGCCGCCATACCGATGCAGTGCGTGCCGGTGGTGCAGGCGGTGGCGATGGCGTAGTTAGGCCCCTGGGCACCCAAGTGGATGGACAGGAAGCCGGAAATCATATTGATGATCGAGCCGGGCACGAAGAACGGCGAAATCTTGCGCGGGCCAGTCTCGTGCAGAATACGGCTGGTTTCTTCGATATTGGTCAGACCGCCAATACCCGAACCCATGGCCACACCCACGCGCTCACGGTTGGCGTCGGTGACTTCCAGGCCAGCATTGCGCACCGCCTGAAAACCGGCTGCCAGGCCGTATTGAATGAACAGGTCGAGCCTGCGCGACTCCTTGAGGTCGAGGTAATCCCCAACGTTGAAGCCCTTTACCGAGCCGCCAAAACGGGTGGAATAGGCAGAAAGGTCCGTGTGTTCGATCAGACCAATACCACTGCGGCCAGCCAGAATGCCCTGCCAACTGCTCGGCACATCCGTACCCAGTGGCGACAACATACCCATACCGGTGACTACGACGCGTCTACGCGACACAGCACTCTCCTTTTTCTATTGACGACTTTGCATCAGGCCTAAAGAAAAAACCGCACGCTGTAACAGCAGTGCGGTTTTTCCCTGACAGCGTGCAACGATTACAAACGATTAACCCTGGTGGGCGTTAACGTAATCGATAGCAGCTTGAACAGTAGTGATTTTTTCAGCTTCTTCGTCCGGGATTTCGGTCTCGAATTCCTCTTCCAGAGCCATCACCAGCTCAACGGTGTCAAGGGAGTCGGCACCCAGGTCTTCAACGAAGGAAGCGGTGTTGACCACTTCTTCTTCTTTAACGCCCAGTTGCTCGGCAACGATTTTCTTGACGCGCTCTTCGATGGTGCTCATACCTTGTTTTCACTCCTAATGGACAAATTCAGGCAGCTGGCCAGTGAGTAAGTGTATAGAAAGGCTTTTCAGCTTTTCAACTGAAAGCTTCACCCTGTACCCGCTCGGCCATCTGCCTATAAATTTAAGTTGCAGCTTTATAACGGATTTTAGACAGCTCGTATGACATTTTTTTGAAGCGATCCGTCACAATTTAACTCATGTACATCCCGCCGTTCACCGGGATTGTAGCCCCGGTCACGTAGGCCGCACCGTCGGATGCCAGGAAAGAAACCACATTCGCGATCTCTTGGGCCTGGCCCAGACGGCCCAGCGGAATCTGTGTCAGCAAGCTTTCACGCTGTGCTTCCGGCAGTTCGCGGGTCATATCGGTATCGATGAACCCTGGGGCCACCGAGTTGACCGTAATCGAACGCGAACCGACTTCACGTGCCAGTGCACGGCTGAAACCTTCCAGACCGGCCTTGGCGGAGGCGTAGTTTACTTGGCCTGCGTTGCCCATGGCACCCACTACGGAGCCAATATTGATAATTCGGCCCCAACGCGCCTTGGTCATGCCGCGCAAAACACCCTTGGACAGGCGAAACAGACTGTTCAAGTTGGTATCGACCACGTCGAACCACTCGTCGTCTTTCATACGCATCATCAGGTTGTCGCGGGTGATGCCGGCATTGTTCACCAGAATCGCCGGCGCACCGAACTGCGCGGTGATCTCGGCCAACACAGCGGCCACGGATTCATCGCTGGTCACGTTCAACTCAAGGCCGGTGCCTTGCACGCCGTTTTCCTTCAGGGTCGCGGCGATACGCTCGGCGCCCGAGGCGGAAGTGGCGGTGCCGATCACAACGGCGCCTTGACGGCCCAGTTCCAGGGCAATCGCCTGGCCAATGCCACGGCTCGCGCCGGTAACCAGTGCAACTTTACCTTGCAGACTCATGCAGGCTTCTCCTGAGTTCGGAATAAAGGGTCAGGCCTGCGCCGCACGAGCGGCGGCGAAGGCATCCGGGGTATTGAGGTTGGCGGTCGACACGCCTTCGGCACAGCGCTTGTTCAGGCCCGCCAGGACTTTGCCCGGACCGCACTCAACCAGCTGAGTGGCACCATTGGCGGCCAGGGTCTGAACCGACTCCACCCAACGTACCGGCTTGTAGAGCTGCTCCAGCAGGTCACGCTTGAGGGTGTCCAGGTCGGCAGCCACGGCGGCGCTGACGTTCTGCACCAGCGGGATCTGTGGTGCCTGCCAGTTGATAGCGGCGATAGATTCGGCGAAACGCTCGGCCGCCGGACGCATCAGCTCGCAGTGCGACGGCACGCTTACTGGCAGCGGCATGGCACGCTTGGCGCCACGGGCTTTGCAGCCTTCGATGGCACGCTCGACCGCCGCCTTGGCACCCGCGATCACCACTTGGCCAGGGGAATTGAAGTTGACCGCGCTGACCACTTCGCCCTGGGCCGCTTCGGCGCAGGCAGCGATCACATCGGCATCTTCCAGGCCGAGAATGGCGGCCATACCGCCTTGCCCGGCCGGAACAGCCTCTTGCATCAATTGACCACGACGCTCCACCAGCTTGACGGCTTCGCCAAGGGTCAGGCTGCCTGCAGCCACCAGCGCACTGTATTCACCCAGACTGTGACCGGCCACAAATGCCGGACGCGCCCCGCCTTCAGCCAGCCACAGACGCCAGAGCGCGATGGAGGCGGTCAGAATGGCCGGTTGGGTTTTATCGGTTTGATTGAGCAGTTCTTCCGGCCCCTGCTGGGTCAGCGCCCACAGGTCATAGCCCAAGGCATCGGAAGCTTCCTTGAAGGTGTCGAGTACCAGCGAATGTTGCGCGCCCAGCTCGGCCAGCATGCCGAGGGACTGCGAACCCTGCCCTGGAAAGACGAATGCGAGGGATGTAGACATGTAACAAGCCCCTAATGATCTGGTCATCGGATAAGGACGCTCCTACGTTGGGAGCGCACAAAACTGACAAGTTGGATGGTCAATTGAACTGGCCGGTCACATTTAAGCATTCCCGGGCCGATTCGCCTAAGGCAACAGGTCCTCGAGGCGTCCATGCAGGCGCTGCGGCAAGTTTTCCTGAATCTCGATCACGGCGCGCGCAATGGCGCTTTGAAAACCCTCGACACCCGCCGAGCCATGGCTTTTCACCACGATGCCCTGCAAGCCCAGAAAGCTCGCACCATTGTGCCGCGCAGGCGCCAGGTCTGCCTGCAAGCGTCGCATCAAGGGCAACGCCAGGGCACCCACGATGCGCGAAGCGAGACTCTGCTGGAACAACGCCCGGATACGCGACGCAATCATGGTCGCCAGGCCCTCACTGGACTTGAGCAGGATATTGCCGACAAACCCGTCGCACACCACCACATCCGCCTCGCCACGGTAAAGACCGTCACCCTCGACAAAACCGATGTAATTCAAGCCTCGCGCACCTTGCAACAAGCTGGCGGCAAGCTTGACCTGCTGATTACCCTTGATGTCTTCGGTACCGATATTCAGCAACGCAATACGCGGCCGGGCCACACCGAGCGCTTCAGCGGCCACGGAGCCCATCACTGCAAACTGCAACAGGTGCTCGGCACTGCAATCGACATTGGCGCCCAGGTCCAGCAATTGGCAATAACCCTTCTGCGTCGGGATCGCCGCCACCATCGCCGGCCGGTCGATGCCAGGCAAGGTCTTGAGTACATGCCGCGACAACGCCATCAACGCCCCCGTATTGCCTGCACTGACACAGGCCTGCACCTTGCCATCGCGCAACAACTCCAACGCCACACGCATTGAAGAGTCAGGCTTGCCACGCAGGGCAGCCGCCGGCTTTTCATCCATGCCGATGGTTTCGCTGGCCGGTGCAATCGTCAGGCGCGCGCGATCCACCGCCGGATGGCTGGCAATCAGTTCTTCAAGGAGGGAGGGTTGACCGACAAGGGTCAGGTGCAGCGAGGGTGTCGCAGACAGGCTGGCAATGCAGGCCTGAACAATGTTGCGGGGACCGAAGTCCCCGCCCATTGCGTCAATCGCGATGACGAGAGCAGACAAGTGATTACTCGTCAGCGCCCTTGTCGATCACTTTACGACCACGGTATACGCCTTCTGGCGATACGTGGTGACGCAGGTGAACTTCACCGGTGGTCTTTTCTACGGACAGGGTGCTTGCCTCGAGAGCGTCGTGCGAACGGCGCATGTCACGGGCGGAGCGGGATTTTTTGTTCTGCTGAACAGCCATAATTGATTAACTCCTAAACGTTTGGGTCACGCTTTAACTGCGCCAATACACTGAACGGGTTGGACCGCGTTACCTCGTCCTCGCTCGGTTCGGGCTCGTCATCGAGGCCCGCCGGCTGCTGGCATTCTTCCGGATGATGAGCAGGCACAATGGGCAAGGCGAGCAGAAGCTCCTCCTCGATCAGTGCATGCAGATCCAAAGGATCTTCGCCCAGTTCCAGCACGTCATAACCTTTCGGCAACGACTGGGTATTCGCACCCTCCTTCACCACGGCGTAACTGCACTCGCTGTGGATCGGCAGGGTGACCAGCTCAAGACAACGCTGGCAAACCATTTTGACTTCGGTGTCGATAAAGCTGTGGATTACCACAGATTTACGTTCATCTCGCTCAAAAACGAATTTGGCCTGCACCGTACCGACATCATCGGAAAGCGGGTCGCAGAGTCTCTCCAAATCGGCCAACGGCAACGCACCTTGAAGGGTGGTGCCACGATCTGCCAATTTGCGCGGGTCAACGTGAGGTGGAATCGGGTCATTCAACATAGGCGCAGCATTATAGGGATGCACCGGGCCATGTCAAAGGAAATTCAGCCCTGTGCGTCAGCCGGTCACGCGGCTAGAATCCCCGGCTGCCCAGAGGAGACGCCCATGTTGCCTTTATTACTCGCATCCAGCTCGGTTTATCGCCGGGAATTGCTGAGCCGACTGCACCTGCCATTCACCTGCAGCTCGCCGGACATCGACGAAAGCCATCGCGCGAATGAGTCAGCCGTGGAGCTGGTCATGCGCCTGGCCGAACAGAAAGCTCGCGCCCTCGCCGCCAGCCACCCCGGACACCTGATCATCGGCTCCGACCAAGTGGCCGCACTGGAAGGCCGCATCATCGGCAAACCCCACACCTTCGAGAACGCCCGCGCACAACTGCTGGCCGCCAGCGGCAAACGCGTCAGTTTCCTGACCGGCCTGGCACTGCTCAACACCGAGACCGGACACTGCCAGGTCGACTACGTACCGTTTACCGTGCAAATGCGCGAGCTGGACGCTGAACGGATCGAACGCTACCTGCGCGTCGAGCAACCGTATGATTGTGCCGGCAGCTTCAAGGCCGAAGGGCTGGGTGTGAGCCTGTTTCAGACTACCGAAGGGCCGGATGCGACCAGCCTGGTGGGCCTGCCGTTGATTCGATTGGTGGATATGCTGCTGGCCGAAGGTGTGCAAATCCCTTAAATGCCCCCATCAAATGTGGGAGCGGGCTTGCTCGCGAATACGGCAGGTCAGCCACAGATACACTGACTGAAACACCGCTTTCGCGAGCAAGCCCCAGGGCTTCAGCGCAGGGTTGGCCCCTGAAAGCCCATATAAAGTGCCAGCTTCTCCGCCACGCTGGCCCCCAGCTTCTTGGAGAAACGATCGAACGGCGACTCCTCGACGGTGAAATCCACCAACTCCTTCTCGCCGATCACATCCCGCGCCACCGAACTGGCACTGCCCAGACCGTCGATCAAGCCCAGCGGCAGCGCCTGCTCGCCCGACCAGACCAGCCCGGAAAACAGCTCGGGATGCTCTTTATCCTTCAACCGATCCCCACGCCCCTGCTTCACACTGGCAATGAACTGACGATGAGTGGTATCGAGCACACCCTGCCAGAACTGGGTTTCATCCGCCTTTTGTGGCTGGAAAGGATCCAGGAATGACTTGTGCTCGCCCGAGGTGTAGGTGCGGCGCTCCACACCCAGCTTCTCCATGGCGCCGACAAAACCGTAACCGGCTGCCGTCACCCCGATAGAGCCCACCAGGCTGGCCTTGTCGGCATAGATCTGATCAGCCGCACTGGCGATGTAATAGGCACCCGAAGCCCCCAGGTCGGAAATCACCGCGTACAACTTGATGTCCGGGTGCAAGCCACGCAAGCGGCGGATTTCGTCATACACATAACCCGATTGCACCGGGCTACCGCCCGGGCTGTTGATGCGCAGGATCACGGCCTTGACCTTCGAATCCTCGAACGCGGCGCGCAGGCTGCTGACGATATTGTCGGCACTGGCGGACTCCTTGTCGGCAATCACTCCGCGCACTTCGATCAGCGCCGTGTAGTGAGCGCCGCGGGTCGCACCCTTCTCCACATTCACCAGCGGACTGAACAACGCAAGCATGCCCAACAGGTACACGAAGGTCAGCAGCTTGAAGAAAATCCCCCAGCGCCGCGAACGACGATGCTCCTGGACATTGGCCAGCAGAGTCTTTTCCAGCAGTTTCCAGCTTTTATCGTCGGCGCCCTCGGGTTTTTCGGGCGCTTTCCATTCGTCACTCATGCGATCAACCCCAGCAAAGACTTATCGAGCCTGGCCAAGCCAGGCCTGCAATTCGGAAAAACGATCTATCGTCAGCCTGGGCTCATATTGCTGCAAGGCTTCGGCAGACTGTGCGCCATAGCTGACCGCCACGCTGTCCATGCCTGCATTGCGCGCCATCATCAGGTCGAAAGAGGCATCTCCCACCATCAAGGCCTGACGCGGCGACACCCCGCAGTGAGCCAGGATCTGCTCCAGCATCAACGGGTGGGGCTTGCTGGCGGTTTCGTCCGCCGCGCGGGTGATGTCGAAATAATCTTCCCAGCCATGGGCCTTGAGCACCCGATCCAGACCGCGACGGGCCTTGCCGGTGGCGACGGCCAAGTGATAACCCTGGTCACGGAACGCTGCCAGGGACTGCACCACACCCTCGAACAGCGGCGAGGGTGTGGCTTCAAGGGCAATATAGTGATCGGCGTAGTGCTCGCGGAATGCGATCAGCTCAGCGTCGCCAATGTCCGGATACAAGGTGCGGATCGCCTCGGGCAACCCTAGGCCGATGATGCCCTTGACCGCCAGATCACTGCGCAACTCGAAGCCCGAACGGGTCGACGCGACATGCATCGACTCAACGATCCGGCCAATGGAATTGGCCAGCGTCCCATCCCAGTCAAAGATCAGCAGTTTGTAATCAAGGTGCGACACTCAAACGCTCCACGGTCTTGGCCCACATCTCATCGACCGGCGCCTGCAGCTTCAGTTCACCGCCGTCAGGCAGCGGCACAGTCAGCATGTAGGCGTGCAGGAACAGGCGCTTGCCGCCCAGGTCGCGAATCTCCTTGGAGAAATCCTCGTCGCCATACTTGGTGTCACCAGCAATGCTGTGACCGGCGTGCAGGGTGTGCACGCGAATCTGGTGGGTACGCCCGGTGACGGGTTTGGCCTCGACCATGGTGGCAAAATCGCCGAAACGGCGCAGCACCTTGAACAGGGTCAGGGCCTCTTTGCCCTCTTCGTCCACTTCCACCATACGTTCGCCGGAGCGCAGGTTGCTCTTCTGCAACGGCGCGCGGACGCTCTTGACCGAACTGGCCCAATTGCCCCGCACCAACGCCATGTAGCGTTTGTCCACGCCATCGCCGCGCAAGGCGGTGTGAAGATGGCGCAACATGCTGCGCTTCTTGGCGATCATCAGCAGGCCGGACGTGTCGCGGTCCAGGCGATGGACCAGCTCCAGCTCCTTGGCCTCCGGGCGCAACTGACGAAAGGCTTCGATCACACCGAAATTCAGGCCACTGCCACCGTGAACCGCAATGCCACAGGGCTTGTTGATCACAATGAGCGCCTTGTCTTCGAAGACAATCGAGGCTTCCAGGCGCTGCAACAGCCCCTGGGCGAGCGGCACGGGCTCGTCGCGCTCAGGCACGCGAACCGGTGGAACACGGACGATATCGCCCGCCTGCAGCTTGTATTCGGGCTTGATCCGGCCCTTGTTCACACGCACTTCGCCTTTACGCAAAATGCGGTAAATCAAGGTCTTGGGCACGCCTTTGAGCCTGGCCAGGAGAAAATTGTCGATGCGTTGGCCGGCATATTCCGGCGAGACCTCAAGCAGCTGGACGCTGGGGGTCTGGGGGTCGGGAGTCGTCATGGCGGCGATGATAACAATTTTTTATGGAATTGAAGCACTTAATCATTGCTGCTATAGTCGCGAACGCCGCCAAAAGCGGCCTGGACAGAGGACATACGGCAAACCGCCGACCCTGACCATCGCAATTCATCAGGACGCGAGGCCGTCCTACGGGGCTTTCGCCGCCCTGGAAGGCCCGGGATTGTAACAAGCGCAGGTGACATGAGGCCTGAAGCGAGTGCAGAAAGCAGAGTGAATACTCGCGTTTTGCGCCGATATTTACGGCCAGTTCACAAAGTGCAGTCAGTCTTGGGCCAGACCATGGCGAATGCTTCGGAAACAACGCCTGTTAAGAGCTGAGTGAGAGCGCAATCGCCCACACCTAGTCTTGTTTAGCCATGAGCGTGGACTCCCCATTGGAGAACACGGTAAATGCCAACCCGCTGCGGATTCTGCGCGCGGCAGCACCCGAATTATCAGGGATACGTGTAGGGTGGAGATGCACAACCGTCGGACCGTGTAGCACTAGGCTTATATTTAGACGCTTCATCTCGTCCACAGTCGCCGGTTGATTCCTCCTCCTGACCTTAGCTTTTGTTGAAGTGGTGCCTTTGTCACCACCGCTAACAAGCAGGACGCGTCCGTCGCGATACCGGCCCAATTGACTGGTATTTGCTGGACACTGGAGTGGCCAACCACTCTTGACGCACCTGACACCGACCGTGAGAAGTCGTGTGTGCCGAACGCCGTTTCCGGCAGCCCGGAAACCGACGGTACAACATGAAAAGAATGCTGATTAACGCAACTCAACCCGAAGAGTTGCGTGTTGCACTGGTAGATGGCCAGCGCCTCTACGACCTGGACATTGAATCCGGTGCACGCGAGCAGAAGAAAGCCAACATTTATAAAGGCCGTATCACTCGCATCGAACCCAGCCTTGAGGCCGCCTTTGTCGATTTCGGCTCCGAGCGCCACGGCTTCCTGCCTCTCAAGGAAATCTCCCGCGAATACTTCAAGAAAGCCCCTGAAGGCCGCGTGAACATCAAGGACGTCCTGAGCGAAGGCCAGGAAGTCATCGTCCAGGTGGAAAAAGAAGAACGTGGCAACAAGGGCGCCGCCCTGACCACCTTCATCAGCCTGGCCGGCCGTTACCTCGTGCTGATGCCAAACAACCCGCGTGCCGGTGGCATCTCCCGCCGCATCGAAGGCGAAGAACGCAACGAACTGCGCGAAGCGCTGAACGGCCTGATCGCTCCCGCCGACATGGGCCTGATCGTTCGCACCGCCGGCCTGGGCCGCAGCAGCGAAGAAATGCAGTGGGACCTCGACTACCTGCTGCAACTGTGGACCGCTATCAAAGAAGCGTCCCTGGACCGCTCCGCGCCATTCCTGATCTACCAGGAAAGCAACGTCATCATCCGTGCCATCCGCGATTACCTGCGCCAGGACATCGGCGAAGTGCTGATCGACAGCGTTGAAGCCCAGGACGAAGCCCTGACCTTCATTCGCCAGGTGATGCCGCAGTACGCCAGCAAGATCAAGCTGTACGAAGACAGCGTGCCGCTGTTCAACCGCTTCCAGATCGAAAGCCAGATCGAGACCGCTTTCCAGCGCGTGGTCGAACTGCCTTCCGGCGGCTCCATCGTGATCGACCCGACCGAAGCCCTGGTGTCCATCGACATCAACTCGGCACGTGCGACCAAAGGCAGCGACATCGAAGAAACCGCCCTGCAGACCAACCTGGAAGCGGCTGAAGAAATCGCCCGCCAACTGCGTCTGCGTGATATCGGCGGCCTGATCGTGATCGACTTCATCGACATGACCCCTGCCAAGAACCAGCGCGCCGTGGAAGAGAAAGTCCGCGAATGCCTGGAAGCCGACCGTGCCCGCGTGCAGGTTGGCCGTATCTCGCGCTTCGGCCTGCTGGAAATGTCCCGTCAGCGCCTGCGCCCCTCCCTGGGCGAAAGCAGCGGCATCGTCTGCCCGCGCTGCAACGGCACCGGCATCATCCGTGACGTTGAATCGCTGTCCCTGGCGATCCTGCGCCTGATCGAAGAAGAAGCCCTGAAAGACCGCACCGCCGAAGTCCGCGCACAAGTGCCGATTCCGGTCGCCGCCTTCCTGCTCAACGAAAAACGCAACTCGATCACCAAGATCGAACTGCGCACCCGCGCCCGCATCGTCATCCTGCCGAACGATCACCTCGAAACGCCGCACTTCGAAGTGCAGCGCCTGCGTGACGACAGCCCGGAAGCCCACAACAACCAGTCCAGCTACGAAATCGCCGCTGCCGCTGCCGAAGTGGAAGAAGTCCAGCCAGCCGCCGCGACCCGCACCCTGGTTCGCCAGGAAGCAGCGGTCAAGACCGCGCCGGCCCGCGCCAACGCTCCAGTGCCAAGCGAAGCCGCCGCGCCGGTTGCCGCGCCCGCCGCACTGCCTGAGCCAAGCCTGTTCAAAGGCCTGGTGAAATCGCTGGTCAGCCTGTTCGCCACCAAGGAAGAGCCTGCCGCTCCGGTTGTGGTTGAAAAGCCCGCCGCCGAGCGCCCGGCGCGCAACGAAGAACGTCGCAACGGTCGCCAGCAGAGCCGTAACCGCAACGGTCGCCGTGACGAAGAACGCAAGCCGCGCGAAGAGCGTGCCCCACGTGAAGAACGCGCACCGCGTGAAGAACGTGCACCTCGCGAAGCCCGTGAAGAATCCCCAACCGTAGCCCGTGAAGAACGTGCACCGCGTGAAGAGCGCGCACCACGTACCCCACGTGCACCGCGTGAAGATCGCAAGCCGCGTGGCGAGCGTGAAGAGCGCGTGCGTGAACTGCGCGAGCCTCTGGATGCCGCTCCAGCCGTCGCCGGTGCTGCCGCTGCCACCACCGAAGAGCGTCCGGCTCGCCCGCCACGCGAAGAACGTGCCCCACGCCCACCGCGTGAAGAACGTCAACCACGTGCCGAACAAGCCGCTGCCGCCACTGAAGAGGAAGTACTGACTGGCGAAGAGCAATCGCAGGAAGACGGTCAGGAAGGCGCCGAAGGCGATCGTCCACGCCGCCGCTCCCGTGGCCAGCGTCGTCGCAGCAACCGTCGCGAGCGTCAACGCGATGCCGACGGCAACGTGATCGAGGGCTCCGAAGGGACCGCCGAGAGCGCGGAAGCCAACTCTGCCGCACCGACTGGCGATCAACTGGCCGCCGGCCTGGCCGTGACCGCCGCCGTTGCCAGCTCGACCATCAGTGCACCGGCTGAAGCCCAGGCCCATGAGCAAGCCGAGCGCGCGAACGCTGCCGTTGAGGAAACCGTTGCCGTGCAAGCACCGGTTGCCGAAACCCCAGCGGTTGAAGCATCGATTGTTGAAGCACCGACTGCCGAAGCGCCAATCGTGGAAGCACCGGTTGTTGAAACCGCGGTTGTTGAAGCACCTGTCGTAGAAGCAACTACCCCAATCGAAGCCCCTGTGGTTCCGGAAGTGGAAGTTGCGCAAGCGCCTGAAGCCCTGCCGGAAGTGGTCGCTGTTGAGCCCGCCCCGGTGGTTGAAGCTCAGCCAGTGGTTGAAGCCGTCGTTGAAGCACCGGCCGTCGAAGCGACTCCAGAAGTGCGTGAAGTTCGTGAAGAACAAACTGCCTTCCAATGGAACGCCGAGCCCGCCGCTCCAACTGAAGCGCCAGCGCCTGCCCCTGCGGTAGAAGAAGTGCCGACGCCGGTCGCAGAAGTCGTGGCTGCCGAGCCAGAGCCTGTGGTTGAGCCAGCACCGGTCGTTGAAGCAGCGCCAGTGGTGGAAGCCCCAGTCGTTGCGGAAGTCATCGCCCCGGTAGTGGAAGTCGCCCCGGCCAGCGCCCTGACCGAAAACGGCCGCGCCCCGAACGACCCACGTGAAGTGCGCCGTCGCCGCAAGGAAGCTGAAGCCGCTGCTGCTGCCGCACAGGAAGCAGAACAAGAGAGCAAACCGCTCGTCTGATTCCAGCAGCCAATAAAAAGCCCCGCCTGAGCGATCAGGCGGGGCTTTTTTATGCGCGCTCGGTTATGGGTAATGCAATGACGCGGGCACATCCACGTCCCACAACACGCCTGGATCCTCTACCTTCACCTCCCGCACCGTCGCCCGTGCGAACAATGGCCTCGCGCCGCGATCTCCGCTCAACGCCATCAGGCCAGGCCCCAATGCCCGGTCAAACGCCACAGGATGACCGTATTCGCCCTCGTGCACCGGTACGCTGATGCCTCCCGCCGGCAGCCCTTCGATCACCCGCTCCATGCTGGCGGTCTGAATGAACGGCATATCGCCCAACACCACCAGCCAACCCTCCGCCGCACCACTGGCGGCGACTGCCGCCGCGATGCTGTCGCCCATGCCCGCCGATCGCAGCAGCAGGACTTCGCAGCCATGCGCCCTGGCCAACCGAATCACGTCCGTACGGTCAGGGGCTGTCACCACCCAGCGCTTTTCCACGCTTCGCGGCAGATTCACCAGTACCTGTTCGATCACCGCTCGAATCACACCATCTCGGCCCACACATTCGGCCAATAACTTATCTCGCTCCGCCCCGGCTTCGGCGCGGAAGCGACTGCCCTGCCCCGCCGCGAGCACAATCGCCGTGACGGTCAATCAGCCACCACCGGTAACGGTTTCTTCTGCATGGGCGCCACACCATTCTTGATGGCCACGATTTCGGCCAACAACGACAACGCGATCTCGGATGGCGTATGACTGCCGATATGCAAACCGATGGGCCCGTGCAAGCGCGCGATCGCCTCCGCCGACAGCCCGAGGGCCGCGAGGTTTTCCCGGCGTTTCTGGCTATTGACCCGCGAGCCAAGGGCTCCGATGTAGAACGCCGTGGAGTTCAACGCCGTGAGCAACGCCATATCATCCAGGCGCGGGTCATGGGTGAGGCACACGATGGCAGTGCGCTCATCGGTCTGGATATTCAACACCGCCTCATCAGGCATGCCCGGTACAAAACGGCCATGCTGCGCTTCCCAGCCATAGACGAATTCGTCACGTGGGTCGCAGATCAACACTTCGAAGTCCAGCAGTCGCGCCATTTCCGCCACATAGCGCGACAATTGCCCGGCCCCAATCAACAACAGGCGCCAGCGCGGGCCATAGATTGCACGCAGGCGCTCGCCGTCAAAGGTCACGGCATCGGTCTTGCTCGCCGCACTCAGGGTCACTTCGCCGGTGGCGAGATTGAGCTCGCGGGCGACAATCTGATGATCCTCACACCGAGCCAGCAACGCTTCCACCCAGTCCCATTCGGCCACCCGTTCTTCGGTCAGGCGCAAAGTACCGCCGCAAGGCAGGCCAAAACGCGCCGCCTCATCGCGGGTCACACCGTAGGTCACCAGTTGCACCGGCGGTCCGTCTTCCGCCAGGCGACCATCCTGCAAACGGGCGATCAGGTCATCCTCGATGCAACCACCCGACACCGAACCGATCACCACGCCGTCGCCGCGCAAGGCCAGCATGGCTCCCGGTGGACGCGGCGCGCTGCCCCAGGTCTGGACCACGCTGTACAACACCACCCGCTGTCCGGCGCGGCGCCATTCCAGCACGCTGCGCAGGACATTCAGATCCACGCTGTCCATCAGGCCTTCGCCTCCTGCCAGCCCTGCAACTGATAACGCACCGGCAGGTTGCGGATACGCTGGCCGGTCGCGGCAAAGATCGCATTGCACAGGGCCGGCGCAATCGGTGGCACACCCGGCTCGCCGACGCCGCCCAACGGCACCTCGCCCTTGGGCGTGACCAGATGCACGGCGATCTCCTTCGGCGCCAGGGACATGCGCGCCACTTCGTACATGTGGAAGTTGTCCTGTTGAACCTTGCCGTCCTTGAAGCTGATTTCGCCCAGCACCGCATTGCCCAGGCCCATCACGCAGGCGCCTTCGAATTGCGAGCGGATGCGTTCCGGGTTGATCTGCGGGCCGCAATCCACGGCGATATCGGCCTTGTGCACGATCAAGGTACCGTCGCCTTTGACTTCCACCTCGATCACCGCCGCCACATAGGTCACGAAGCTGTAATGCACCGCCAGGCCCAGGCCACGCCCCTTGGGCAGCGTACGGCCCCAGCCGGCCGCCTTGGCTGCGGTTTCCAGCACATCGCGCATACGGGCGGTGTCGATGGGGTAGCGTTCCGGGGATTCACCGTAGTTCCACTCATCACTCAAGGTCTTGGGATCGATCTGACGGTCCGGCCCGAGCAATTTGATCTGGTACTTCAATGGGTCTTCGCCAGCCTTGTGCGCCAACTCGTCGACAAAGCTCTGGATCGCAAAGCCGTGGGGGATGTTCGACACCGAACGGTACCAACCTACCCGGGTGTGCGCCGCCGCTTCGGGGTTTTCCAGGCGCACATTGGGAATCGCGTAGGCCATGTTGGTAAAGCCCATGCCCAGCTCGAACGCAGCCTCATGGTTCATGCCCGGGGCAAACAGCGCAGTGATGCTCGGGGCCACCGTGCGATGCAGCCACGCCGATGGCAGGCCATCCTTGTTCAGCCCGGCCTTGAGGTACTCGGCGGACACGGTATGGAAGTAGGAATTATGGATATCGTCCTCGCGGGTCCACTGCACCCGCACGGCCTTGCCGGGAAACTCCTTGGCCAGCACGGCGGCTTCGATGATGAAGTCCGGCTTGGATTTGCGCCCGAAACCACCGCCCAGCAGTGTCACATTGAAGGTGACGTTATCGAATGGCAGCCCCAGGCGCTCAGCGATCCGCTCGCGGGTCACTTGCGGTGCCTGGCTCGGACCCCAGGCCTGGCATTCACCCTTGTCGAAGCGGGCAATGGCAACCATCGGCTCCATCGGCGACTGCGACAGATGCGGCAGATAGTAGGCGGCTTCCAGGGTGCTGTCGGCGTCGCCCATGGCCTGATCGAGGGTGCCGGTGTTGCGCACCACCTTGCCCGGTTTCAGCGCGGCGGCCTCCAGCTCCTTGCGGTAGTCGATGGAGTTGTAGCCGGCATTGACGCCGTCATCCCACACGATGCTCAACGCTTCGCGCCCCTTGATGGCCGCCCAGGTGTTGCTGGCAACCACGGCCACACCGCCCAGGGGCTGGAACTCGGAGGGCAAGGGGCGGCTTTCGATCTCCAGCACCTTGATCACCCCCGGTACTTTCAACGCCGCAGCCGCATCGAAGGATTTGACCTTGCCGCCATAGACCTTGGGCCGCGCGATGGTCGCGTAGAGCATGCCATCGAAATGCACATCGGCACCGTACACCGCACGACCGTTGACGATATCCGCACCGTCGATGGCCTTGACGCCTTCCTTGCCGATGTAGCGGAATTCCGACGGTTGCTTGAGACGCAGACCGTCCCGCGCCGGCACTGCCAGAGCCCCGGCGGCAGTGGCCAGGGCGCCGTAACCCAGTTCCCGCCCACTCGGCTGGTGAACCACCTTGTGCAATTACGCGCGGCATTCACCGACCGGGACCTTCCACTGATCGGCGGCGGCCTGCTCCAGCATCGCTCGCATGCTAGCGCCGCAGCGGCGCATGGGTTCATACCAGTGACGCATGCTGCGTGAGCCGTCGGTGTCCTGGTTGCCGTAGCGCACCTCGTCGCCCGGCGCTTGCTGGACCTTTACATGGGCCCAGTCCGCGTCCAGCTCGTCGGCCACCACCAGGCTCAGGCTGGTACGTACGCCCTGGCCCATCTCCGACCGGTTGCACACCACCGTCACAGTGCCATCGGTGGCGATGCTGACGTAGACCTTGGGGTCGTCGATCAGGCCATTGGGCATGGCATCGCCGCCGTATTTTTTGACCTCATCCGCCGCGAAGGCATCGGGCAAGCCCCAACTGGCGGCAATCACCAGCGCGCCAGTGGCGCCGACGCCCTTGAGAAAACCGCGGCGACTGAGGTTATTGAGGACGAAATCCGCAGGAAGCTGGCTCATGCCTTGGCCTCCTGCAAGTGGGTGGAGGCCTGGCGGATCGCGGTCTTGATGCGGTTGTAGGTGCCGCAACGGCAGATGTTGCCGACCATCGCCTCTTCGATTTGCTCATCACTGGGGTTGGGGTTGGTCTTGAGCAACGCGGTGGCCGACATGATCTGCCCACCCTGACAGTAACCACACTGGGCCACGGCGGTGTCCAGCCAGGCTTGCTGCACGACCTTGCCGATGGGATCGGTGTGCAGGTTGTCGATGGTGCTGATGGCCTGGCCCTTGACCGAGCCGATCGGGGTAATGCAACTGCGCGCCGGCGAGCCGTCGATATGGATGGTGCAAGCGCCGCACAGGCCCATGCCGCAACCGAATTTGGTGCCGTTGTAACCCGCCACATCACGAATCGCCCATAACAGCGGCATATCTTCCGTGACGTCCAAGGGATGGTCTTGACCGTTGAGTTTCAGGGTAATCATGGACACGCCCGCCTATTCACTGCGTTTTAGGGGCGAGCCATCTGCCGCATGGGTGATGCCGGTTCGGTGCGCACAGATGGGCTCAGGCTAAGGAGGCTCTCTTGTGAAGACAGGTCTTCACCGGGCCTTTGATGGAGCATCTACTTAATGTAAACCAAAAAGCCCGGATGTGGCCGCGCATAAATGCAAACGCCCCGAACCAGTCGGGGCGTTTGGGGGGGCTGCGGCGTGGGCTCACGCCATCAGCGGCTTACTTGACGACAGGTGCAGGACCTTCGGCCACGCCCAGGTCATCCAGTTCGCGGGTTTCCGAGATACCGGTACCGCCGGATGCCAGTTCGCTTTGCAGCTTGTCGGTATCCAGTTCCTTGACCCACTTGGCCACAACGATGGTGGCAACAGCGTTACCAACAAGGTTGGTCAGCGCGCGGGCTTCGGACATGAAGCGGTCGATACCCAGGATCAGCGCCAGGCCGGCAACCGGCAGGTGACCCACGGCCGACAGGGTGGCCGCCAGTACGATGAAGCCCGAACCGGTCACGCCAGCAGCGCCTTTGGAGGACAGCAGCAGCACCAGCAGCAGGGTGATCTGGTGAGTGATGTCCATGTGGGTGTCAGTCGCCTGGGCGATGAACACGGCAGCCATGGTCAGGTAGATCGAAGTACCGTCGAGGTTGAAGGAGTAGCCGGTCGGGATCACCAGACCTACTACGGATTTCTTCGCGCCCAGGCGTTCCATCTTGATCAGCATGCGTGGCAGTGCGGATTCGGAGGAGGAAGTACCCAGAACGATCAGCAGTTCTTCACGGATGTAGCGAACCAGCTTCAACACGCTGAAACCGTGTGCGCGGCAGATGGCGCCCAGCACCACCAGCACGAACAGGACGCAGGTGATGTAGAAGCAGATCATCAGTTGACCCAGTTGCACCAGGGAACCCACACCGTAGGCACCGATGGTGAACGCCATGGCGCCCAGGGCACCGATTGGCGCGAGCTTCATGATCATGTTGATGATGTTGAACATCACGTGGGCGAAACGATCGATGAAGTCCAGTACCGGCTTGCCGTAGGCACCCAGGCGGTGCAGGGCGAAACCGAAGATCACCGAGAACATCAGCACTTGCAGGATGTCGCCGTTGGCGAACGCGCCGACGATGGTGTTGGGAATCACGTTGAGGATGAAGCCCACAACGCTCTGGTCCGCACCCTGGGTCACGTAGGTGGCGATTTTCGAAGCGTCGAGCTTGGTCACGTCGACGTGCATGCCGGCGCCCGGCTCGATCACGTTGACCACGACCAGGCCTACCAGCAGGGCGATGGTGGAAACGATTTCGAAGTACAACAGCGCGTAACCGCCGGTCTTGCCGACCGATTTCATGCTCTGCATGCCAGCGATGCCGCTGACAACGGTGCAGAAGATGATCGGTGCGATGACCATTTTGATCAGTTTGATGAACCCGTCACCCAGTGGCTTGAGGGCCACACCGGTCTGTGGGTAGAAGTGACCGAGCAAAATACCGATAACGATTGCAACGATCACCTGGAAATACAGGGATTTGTACAGTGGCTGACGAGTCGTCATTGCAAAGTTCCTCAATCGTCCCGTGTGGCAAATATCCGCCATTGCCCACGACACTTGAATTGCGAACCCTCCTGCACTGGAGGGATTTGTTGTTTGCGAAGTCTGCAGGAACAGGCTTGCGCTGTGATCTTTATCGCAAACGCCGTGCCACTTTTGCGAAAATCCCTGAAGGCCTTTAGACATCAGGGCTCCGGGTTTTTCGGTGATCTTCGACACACGAAAGCCGGTGGCGGTTTTCCGCCCACTCGCCGTATATCGTCCTACAATTTGGCGGATATCCGCCTTGTTGCCACTGCGGGTGATGGCTACCCTTCGTCATTCCATGGACGAGGCCCCTTCATGCGCGAACGTACCATCGCCAGTCACTATGCCCGCGCCGCCCTGGGTGGTGCACGCCGGGCCGGCTACGACTACTCGGGCCTGTTGCAACAGGTGGGCATCAGCCCGGAACTGTTGACCGAACCCCGCGCCCGCATGGCGCCGGAGCAATTTACCCAGCTGCTGCAAAGGCTCTGGCTGGCGCTAGATGACGAGTACCTGGGGTTTGCCGACGGCCCGAGCAAGCGCGGCACATTTGCCATGATGTGTCACGCGTTGATCCACTGCCGCACCCTGGAGAAGGCCCTGGAACGCGGCTTATTGTTTTATAGCCTATTCCCGCAAGGACCGCGCTGGCAGCTGACACGCGAAGGTGAAATGGCCCGCTTGAGCCTGGACGACACTCAGCTCTGGGACCCAGACCACTTCCTCAGCGAATGCCTGCTGGTAATCTGGCATCGTCTGGGCAGCTGGCTGATCGGCCAGCGCATCCGGCTGACCGAAGCCACCTTCAGCTACCCGAAGCCGGCCCACGCCGCTGAATATGATCTGCTCTTCCCCTGTCCCCAGGTATTCGGTGCACCGAACAGCAGCCTGGTATTTCACGCCCGCTACCTGAGCCTGCCGTTGTTGCAGGATGAACGTACCCTCAAGCTTTTTCTCCAACGCTCGCCTGCCGACCTGTTGTCGCGGCCGGACGAAGGCGACAGCTTGACCAGCCAACTGCGCCGCCTGCTCAGCCGAGACCGCACGCCCTGGCCTGACCTGGACGCCGTCGCCCAGCACCTGCATGTCAGCCCGCAAACCCTGCGTCGGCATCTGCGCGAGGAAGGCACCAGCTTTCAGGCCCTCAAGGATGAGCTGCGGCGAGATATCGCCATTTACCATCTGGGACGGGCGGACCTGTCTCTGCAGGCAATTGCCGAGCAGTTGGGGTTCTCCGAACCGTCGGCGTTTCATCGGGCGTTCAAGAAGTGGACCGGGCTGACGCCGGGGGCGTATCGCGCGCAGGAGAATTAGGGGGCTGCCTGTACCGGCCTCTTCGCAGGCAAGCCAGCTCCCACAGCGGATGGAGTTCACAATTCAGGACATGTGAGAACACGATCAATTGTGGGAGCTGGCTTGCCTGCGATGAAGCCAGAACAGTCAATAAAGATCAGACCGCCGGAAAATGAATCCTGAACGCCGCCCCGCCCAGCACTGAATCGCCAAGGGTCAATCGCGCGCCATAGCTCTGGATGATGTCCTTGACCACCGCCAGACCGATGCCCTGCCCCGGGTGCTGGCGGTCCAGGCGTTCACCCCGTTGCAGGATGCGTGCGCGTTGATCCGGCGGCACGCCCGGGCCGTCGTCTTCGATGCACAGCTCGGCGCCGTCCAGGTCTTGCGTCAGGCTGATGCGCACCTGGCTCAGGCACAGGCGGTAGGCGTTTTCCAGCAGGTTGCCGAGCAGCTCCAGCAACGCGCCTTTCTCGATCGGTACGTCGCATTCTTCCGGCAACTCAAAGGACACCGTGACGCGTTTGTCGCGGTAGACCTTGTCCAGTGTGTCACACAGACTTTGCAGCACCGGCTCCAGGCGCACCTGATGGCGTACCAGGCCGCTTTTGCGCAGGCTGGCGCGCTGCAACTGGTAGCTGATCTGCTGGCTCATGCGCTCGATCTGCGATTGCAGCACCCAGGCCTGGTCGCGATCTTCGGGGCGCTGGGCCATGTCCTCGCTCACCCCTTGCAATACGGCGAGCGGGGTTTTCAGGCTGTGGGCCAGGTCGTCGAGGGAATCGCGATACCGCGCGCGCTGTTCACGCTCGCTGTACAGCAAACGGTTGAGGGAGCCAGTGAGGCGCAACAGTTCACGCGGGTGCTCTTCGGTCAGGCTCTCGCGGGTCCCGCCTTCGATCTGGTCGAGTTCCTGGCTCAGCCGGCGCAGGGCTTGCAAGCCCCAGGTCAGGCCCAGCCAGAGCAAGGTCAGCAGCACCAGCAACGCCGCGCCGAAGCCCAGATAGAGGTTTTCACGCAGGCCTTCGAGGGTCAGCTGGTATTCGCGCACCGGTTGCAGCGCGACGATGCTGAACGCCGCGCTTTTGCCGCCCAGCAGCTTGACCTCGACGTCGTAGACGAAGAACTCCTGGCCATTGGCTTCGCGAATTCGCGCAAACTCGTTGCCGCGCCCGTCATAGCGCGGCTTGTAGTTGATGTTTTCTTCCTGGGTCGCCCGCGAGCGCCACACCAGATGGCCTTCACGGTCGTAGATATAGCCGAGCAAACGACTATCGGTGAGATTGAAGCGCTCGTCCGGCAACTGCGCCGGCATCAGCAAACGGTTGTTCTCGACCCGTGCGGCGGAGATCAGGGTGGTGACGTCCGACGCCAGGCGCTGCTCGATGGAGTCCTGCAACGCCAGGCTGAATGCGCCTTGCATGGCGGGCAACAAACCGAGCATGAACAGCACGGCCAGGGTGGCGGCCGCCAGCATCAAGCGCACGCGAAGCGAGCGAATCAACGGCAGCGCTCATTGAACAGGTAGCCCAGGCCACGCACGGTGTCGATCGGCTTGAACCCGGCCGGGCCTTCCAGCTTGCGGCGCAGGCGACCGACCAACACTTCGATGACGTTTGGATCTCGCTCGTCGTCATCGGGGTAGAGTTGTTCCATCAGACGATCCTTGGCGACCACCTGCTGATGGTGACGCATCAGGTATTCGAGGATCCGGTATTCGTAGGCGGTCAACGCCAAAGGCTGTTCGTCGAGGGACGCCTGTTTGCGGTTGAGGTCCAGCAGCAAGGGACCAGCCACGATGGTTGACTGGGTAAAGCCACTGGAGCGGCGCAGCAAGGCATTCATGCGCGCTTCGAGCTCTTCGAACTGGAACGGCTTGACCACGTAGTCGTCAGCGCCGGCAGCCAGGCCTTCGACCTTGTCCTGCCAGTTGCCGCGAGCGGTGAGGATCAGGATTGGGAAGGTCTTGGCCTGGGTGCGCAACTGGCGAATCAGGTCCAGGCCGCCCATGCCGGGCAGGCCCAGGTCGATGATCGCCAGGTCATGGTTGAATTGCCCGGTCTGGTACAAGGCTTCCTCGGCATTGCCTACGGCCTCGACCACGTGCCCGCTGTCGGTCAGGCGGGTCAACAGGTGATGACGCAGCAGCGCCTCATCTTCCACCACCAGCAATTTCATAAGGCTCTCCAAGGCGATTCAACTGTCCGACAGAGGGATATCATAGCGGCCCTGCAGGTATTGCGGGCGCAGTTTAATGCCATTGTACTGGGCCGTCAGGTGTTCATAGCCGGTGCGATAGCCCGGTTGCGGAACGCTGTAGCCCAGGGATTGGCCCCAGGGCGTGGGCTGGCTGCCCGCATCCTCGAAGCTGACACGCTGGATCAGCGTGCTGGATTTCCTGGTCTTTTCAGCGCCGAAACCGGCGAAAGCACCATCGCTGGCCTGTACCCCGGCGGTGGCACTGAGCATGGTCAACGCCAACATCAGCTTCTTGATCGCAGTCATGGCAATACCTCTGTGCGTTAGGCTGTTGTGTACGAACCCAGACTACGCAACGCCCCCTGAACTCCCCCTGAACAGGCTCTGAACCACGCCTGAACCACTGTGGGCTATCCACCCGCGAGCCAACTCGGCAAAATACCGCGCATGATGCCCCTACCCGCTTGCTGTACCCCATTCGACGCCCGCTGGCCGCTGCCTGAACCACTGCCCGGCACGGTATTTCTGCGTACCCGTTTCGACCCGGCCCTGTTGACCGACGGGGATTTCCAATACTGCGCGGTGCCGCCACCGGCGAGCATCCAGCGCTCGGTCGCCAAGCGCCAGGCAGAATTTCTGGCCGGCCGGCTCTGCGCCCGCGCTGCCTTGCAGCAGCTTGACCACCTCGATTACATCCCGGCCATCGGTGAAGATCGCGCGCCGGTATGGCCCGCCCAGGTCAGCGGCTCCATCACCCACAGCGCCGGGCATGCCGCCGCAATTGTCGGGCACAAGGCGCAGTGGCGCGGATTGGGCATGGACCTGGAAAACCTGCTGGACCTGGACCGCGCGGAACGCCTGGCCGGGGAAATCCTGACCGCCGCTGAGCTGCTGCGCATGGCCAACCTGCCCCGTGAGCAGATCGCGCAGGTGGTGACGCTGACGTTTTCGGTCAAGGAGAGCCTGTTCAAGGCGCTGTACCCGATTGTGCAGAAACGCTTTTACTTTGAGCATGCCGAGGTAGTGGAGTGGTCTGACGATGGGCGCGTGCGACTGCGGTTGCTGACGGACCTGTCGGCCGAGTGGTGTTATGGCAAAGAGTTGAATGGGCAGTTTGCGGTGGATGAGGGGCAGTTGTTGAGCCTGGTCGCCATCAGAGCTTGATAGATCGCTATCGCAGGCAAGCCAGCTCCCACATTCAGCCGAGTTCCAACTTCGGAATGCAGCCAAAATGTGGGAGCTGGCTTGCCTGCGATGGCGACCTCAAGCTTTTTCCTGATCTCTAGGCCAACTCAAACTGAAACACGCCCCGCCCAGGTTGTTGCTCTTGCCGATCAACGCCCGCCCGCCATGCCAATAAATGATCCGTCGCACAATCGACAAGCCCAGGCCATGCCCCCCTGAAGCGCGGGTGCGGCTGTCGTCCAGGCGCAGGAACGGCGTGAAGATGCGCTCCCAGGCGCTTTGCGGTACGCCCGGGCCATCGTCTTCCACGTCGATACGACAGCGCACCTGCCCCACTTGATAGCTGATCAGCACCTGGCTTTGAGCATGACGCATGGCATTGCTCACCAGGTTCTGCAGGGCGCGGTGCAGGTAACGCGGTTCGGCGTCGACCCAGGCATCGTCCCAGTGACTGGAAGACAGGCAAATTCCCCGGCTGACCGTAACCTGGGGACGCAGTGGCGATAATTCGCCGATCACCTGATCGAGCAAGGCGCTGAGATCGACGCGTTGAAAACTCAGCTCCGGCGAGCCCTGCTCCAACCGTGCGTACGTGAGCATTTCATCCACCAGTCCATCCAGGTCCTGGATATCGCTGTCCATGCCCTCCAGGTACTTGCGTCGGGCTTCGGAGGTGGTCGCATCGCCGAGCATTTCCAGGCCGAACCGCAGGCGCGCCACCGGAGTGCGCAACTCGTGGGACACCGCGCGCACCAGCTCGCGCTGGATCGCCAGCAGTTGCTGAAGGTGCTCGGCCATGCCATTGAAGGCGGCGGCCAGGCGGCCCACCGAATCCGCCCCCCGGGCCGGCACGCGCACTTCCAGATTGCCTTTGGCAATTCGCGTGGCGGCGGCCTCCAGCCCCCGCAGGCGTCGTTCGAGCTGACGCACCAGCCAGTAAACGATCAGACCGATCAGGGTCAGGCCGATCAAGGCGATCAGCACCAACCACTGCACCGGGTAAGGGTTCATCTGATACAGCGGGCCGAGTTCCAGCACCCAGGGCGTGCCCACCATGCCGGCAAACACCCGGATCGAATCACCGCCCTTGCCCAGGGCCATCACCGTATCGCCCTCCGAGACGCGCCGGCGCTGGTCGTCATCCATATCGGCCTGGTCGAGGGCCATCAGGTGCATGTCAAAACCGAACCCCTTGGCCTCCTTGATATCGGCCAGACGCTGCGGTTGTTCGGCCACCGGGTAGCGCACCAGTTCGTCGGCCAACAGGTAGATCGTCGCCCGGGCCAGTTGCTCGCTGATCTGCTGCACTTCGCCGCTCAAGACCAGCGGGTCCTGTTCGCTGACCAGGCGCAATACCCGGGCGGCATGCGGTCCCGTCTGCTCGACCAATACCTGACCGCGTTGCAAGCGGTTGCGCTGGCCGAGGTCCAGCTGGGCGTCGGCCAAGGGGCGCAACTCCAACGGAATCCCGAGCAAACGCTCCCACACGGCCAGGGCGCGCTGGCGCTCGATGGGGCTCATGGGTTGCAGGTTATCGCCCATCAAGGCGAAGGTGCCGTGGGCCAGACGTTCGCGGTACTGACCACTGCGCACCTCGTTGAGCAAGTGCAACGCCAGCACGCCGAGCAGCGCCACCAGGATCAGCGCCGCGCACATGCCGCCGTAGATGCGCAGGAAGATCGAGTTCACAGCAGCATGTCGGCAGCGGCTTCGGGGACGAACAGGTAGCCCTTGCTGCGGACGGTCTTGATCAGGCGCGGATGGATCGGGTCGTCGCCGATTTTGGGGCGAATGCGCGAGATGCGCACATCGATGGAGCGGTCCTGGCCGTCATAGCCGATGCCACGCAAAGCGATGAAGATTTCTTCGCGGGACAGAATGCGCCCGGCATTGGCCACCAGCAGCCACAGCAGGTCGAATTCGGCGCTGGTCAGCTCGATCCCCGCTTCATGCAGCCAGGCTTCGCGCAGGGCGTTGTCCACCACCAGCGGGCCGAATTGCAGACGGCGCTGGTTTTCAACCGTGGCCGGCTCCGCGGGCTCACTGCGCCGCAGCAGGGCCTGGATGCGCGCCAGCAACAGGCGCGGGCGCACCGGCTTGCACACGTAGTCGTCGGCCCCCATGTCCAGGCCAAGCACCTGGTCCATGTCGTCGGTGCGCGCGGTGAGCATCAGGATCACCCCATCGTAGCGTTCACGCACCTTGCTACAGATGCTCAGGCCATCTTCGCCCGGCAGCATCAGGTCGAGGATCACCAGGTCGGGCTGCTCGCCGATAATCCGTTCGACAGCCCGTGCACCATCACCTTCCACCGACACCCGCAGGCCATTGCTCTCCAGGTAGTCGCGGGTCAATTCGGCGAGGCGCTCGTCATCCTCGACTATCAATACCTGCCAGGCTTCTTGCTCCACGGGTGACCTCTATGTCTGTAACAAACGATGGGCATCATCCAGGTAAATCAGTCGCCCGATGCGACCGATTGTAGCCATGGCCCAACCCTCAAACACAAGCCGGGAAATCCGTTCGGTGATCGCATTTTTTTGTGATAGGGTTCGCGCCCTTCGAAAATGGGCGGACTGTTTTACGCCTGAAACATTTAATGACAAACGGCGCAATCCAGCAGCAATGCGGCCTACACGGCCATTCGACCTTTCTTACACATTTTACTCACAGCGTTATCCACAGGTTACTGCGTTGCTAACCCCTCAAAAACGCATTATCTTGTACCTCGGCCCTGAGGAAGACCCTAGATGTAGGGTTTTTGACCAAAGCGCCCAACCACACAAGTGGCTCGAAACTCAAGCGTTTTATTGCTAGCGCAGCATGGAACCAACCGATTTTCAGTAGACCAAACCGCTCACGCGGATGGCAGCTGTTTCCCATCCCCGATATGGAAAACGGTACGGGTGTTGCAGGAAGAGCCTGGCACTCGCAATCAAATATAGAACGTGGAGACAACCCCCCATGCAAACCGACACAACTCGCGAGAACCCGCAAGGCTCCGTGCCGCAGGCTGCCGATTCGAACGTGGATCTGTCCGCCACCGCACCGGGCCAATTGCGTGTGATCAAGCGTAACGGCACTGTCGTTCCTTACACCGATGACAAAATCACCGTCGCCATCACCAAAGCGTTTCTTGCAGTTGAAGGCGGCACCGCAGCCGCCTCGTCGCGTATCCATGACACCGTTGCCCGCCTGACCGAACAAGTCACCGCGACCTTCAAGCGCCGCATGCCGTCGGGCGGCACCATCCACATCGAAGAAATCCAGGACCAGGTCGAACTGGCCCTGATGCGTGCCGGCGAGCAGAAAGTGGCCCGCGACTACGTGATCTACCGTGACTCGCGCGCCAAGGAACGTGCCGTACGCGCGCCGGCCGAAACCGCGGTACAGGCTCACCCATCGATCCGCATCACCCTGGCCGACGGTTCGTTTGCTCCACTGGACCTGGGCCGCCTGAACACCATCGTGACCGAGGCCTGCGAAGGCCTGGAAGAAGTCGACGGTGACCTGATCCAGCGCGAAACCCTGAAGAACCTGTACGACGGCGTGGCCCTGACCGACGTCAACACCGCCCTGGTGATGACCGCCCGTACCCTGGTTGAACGCGAGCCGAACTACTCCTTCGTGACTGCGCGCCTGCTGATGGACACCCTGCGCGCCGAAGGCCTGGGCTTCCTGAACGTCGCCGACAGCGCCACCCACCACGAGATGGCCGACCTGTACGCCAAGGCCCTGCCGGCCTACATCGCCAAGGGTATCGAGTTCGAATTGCTGAACCCGGTGCTGGCCAGCTTCGACCTGGAAAAACTCGGCAAGGCGATCAACCACGAGCGCGACCAGCAGTTCACTTACCTGGGCCTGCAAACCCTGTACGACCGTTACTTCATCCACAAGGACGGTATCCGCTTCGAACTGCCGCAAGTGTTCTTCATGCGCGTAGCCATGGGCCTGGCCATCGAAGAGAAGCAGAAAGAAGACCGCGCCATCGAGTTCTACAACCTGCTGTCGTCCTTCGACTACATGGCGTCGACCCCGACGCTGTTCAACGCCGGTACCCTGCGTCCACAGTTGTCGAGCTGCTACCTGACCACCGTGCCGGATGACCTGTCGGGCATCTACCACGCGATCCACGACAACGCCATGCTGTCCAAATTCGCCGGCGGCCTGGGCAACGACTGGACGCCAGTGCGCGCACTGGGCTCTTACATCAAGGGCACCAACGGCAAGTCCCAGGGCGTTGTGCCGTTCCTGAAAGTCGTCAACGACACCGCTGTAGCGGTGAACCAGGGTGGCAAGCGCAAAGGCGCCGTGTGTGCCTACCTGGAAACCTGGCACATGGACATCGAAGAGTTCATCGAGCTGCGCAAGAACACCGGTGATGACCGCCGTCGTACCCACGACATGAATACCGCCAACTGGATCCCTGACCTGTTCATGAAGCGCGTCTTCGATGACGGCAAGTGGACCCTGTTCTCGCCGTCCGAAGTACCGGACCTGCACGACCTGACCGGCAAGGCCTTCGAAGAGCGCTACGAGTACTACGAAGCCCTCACCGAGTACCCGGGCAAGGTCAAGCTGTTCAAGACCATCCAGGCCAAAGACCTGTGGCGCAAAATGCTGTCCATGCTGTTTGAAACCGGCCACCCATGGCTGACCTTCAAAGACCCGTGCAACCTGCGCAGCCCGCAACAGCACGTGGGCGTGGTCCACAGCTCGAACCTGTGCACCGAGATCACCTTGAACACCAACAAGGACGAGATCGCCGTTTGCAACCTGGGCTCGATCAACCTGCCGAACCACATCGTCGACGGCAAGCTGGACACCGCCAAGCTGCAACGCACTGTGAACACCGCCGTACGCATGCTCGACAACGTGATCGACATCAACTACTACTCGGTGCCGCAAGCGCAGAACTCCAACTTCAAGCACCGTCCAGTGGGCCTGGGCATCATGGGCTTCCAGGACGCGCTGTACCTGCAGCACATTCCTTACGGCTCGGACGCTGCGGTCGACTTCGCCGACAAGTCCATGGAAGCGGTGAGCTACTACGCGATCCAGGCGTCCTGCGACCTGGCCGACGAGCGTGGCTCCTATGACACGTTCCAGGGTTCGCTGTGGTCCAAGGGCGTGCTGCCGCTGGATTCGCAACAGATCCTGATCGAAGCACGTGGCCAGAAGTACATCGATGTGAACCTGGAAGAAACCCTGGACTGGGCGCCGGTACGTGCCCGCGTGCAGAAAGGTATTCGTAACTCCAACATCATGGCCATCGCCCCGACCGCAACCATCGCCAACATCACCGGCGTGTCGCAGTCGATCGAACCGACCTACCAGAACCTGTATGTGAAATCGAACCTGTCGGGCGAATTCACCGTGATCAACCCGTACCTGGTCCGCGACCTGAAAGCCCGCGGCCTGTGGGATTCGGTCATGATCAATGACCTGAAGTACTACGACGGTTCCGTGCAGCAGATCGAGCGCATCCCGCAAGAACTCAAAGAGCTCTACGCGACGGCTTTCGAAGTGGACACCAAGTGGATCGTTGACGCCGCCAGCCGTCGTCAGAAGTGGATCGACCAGGCTCAGTCCCTGAACCTGTACATCGCCGGCGCTTCGGGCAAGAAGCTGGACGTGACCTATCGCATGGCTTGGTACCGTGGCCTGAAAACCACTTACTACCTCCGTGCCCTGGCCGCGACCAGCACCGAGAAATCGACCATCAACACCGGCAAGCTGAACGCGGTGTCCAGTGGCGGCAACCACGGTGATGATTCGGTGCTCGCCGCACCGGCCGGCCCGGCGCCAGTGCCAAAAGCCTGCGCGATCGACGAGCCGGATTGCGAAGCTTGCCAATAAGCTGAGCCAGTAGGCGTGTAACAGCGCTTACCCCGAAACCCCCGCCAAGCCCTCACGCTTGCCGGGGGTTTTCTTTTGCCCGTGCATGCAGGTGCTTGGATAGGGGACTGCTTCGCAGCCCAGTGCAGGGCAAGCCTGCTCACTACAAAAAACCCCAAGCCATCCGGGTAACACGGGTGACGCAAGCTCTTGTGGTGAGCAGGCTTGTCCTGCGCCGGGTGGCGAAGCCGCCCCGACAAGAACGCTGCGGTGTATCAGAAAAACCGGGCTGCCTGGATAGGGGACTGCTTTGCAGCCCAGCGCAGGGCAAGCCTGCTCACCACAACAAAAAAGCCCCTCGATTGAGGGGCTTCTTGTAGAGCGCTATCGCATCAGGTCATCTGGATGATGGTCTGCATGATGGTGCTCTGGGTGGAGATGGTCTTGGCGTTCGCCTGGTAGTTGCTCTGGGCCTTGATCAGGTCCACCAGCTCGTTGGTCAGGTTGACGTTGGAGTTTTCCAGGGAGTTGGCCACGATCGACCCCAGGGTACCGGCTTGCGGGGTGTCATAACCCGGCTGGCCCGAAGCGAAGGTCTCTCTCCAGGTGGTGCCGCCGGATGGCTGCAGGCCTTGTTCGTTGTTGAAGCTGGCCAGGGAGATCTGACCGATGGCCTTGCTCTGCTGGTTGCTGAAGGTGGCGAACAGTACGCCGCTGCCGTCGATTTTCAGACCGGTGATCTGGCCGGTGGCATAGCCGTCGGTGACCGGTGGGTTGCGGTAGCTGGCCGAGTTGTACTGGGTAATGTTGGACATGTTGACAGCAATGCCACCCGGGTTCGCGGCGGCGCCGTTGGCCTTCCACACACCATCCTTCACGGTCCCCGGCGTCCAGTTGGTGATGGTCAGGGTGGTGTTGGAGACGGTGCTCGGGGGGGTCACGATCCCGGTGAGTTTGCCGGCGGTGTCGAACGACAGGGTCGACGCAACCGGTGCCACGGCGCCAGTCCCGCTGATTGGAGTGCCGTCAGGGTTGCGGCCGTCGATCAGGGTGTAGGATTTCCACTGGTTGGAATCCGTCTTCACCATGTACTGCACCATGGTGTGCGAGTTGCCCTGGGTGTCGTACAAGGTGGTGCTGTACTGGGTGGTGAAGGTGCTGGTGTCGCTCGGGTTGAACGGCTTGGCCACCTGATCGATCACCGGCTCCGAGGAATTCAGGTTGCTGGTGGAGTCCACTTTGCTGGACGCCTTCGGTGGCAGGTTCGACAGGTTCAGTTGCAGGTCGACCAGGCCGCCCTTGATGATCTTGCCATCCGCATCCGCCGCGTAACCTTGCAGGCGCGAGGTACCGGTGTTGTTGGTGATGAAGCCGTCCTTGTCGGCACGGAACGCACCGCTGCGGGTGTACTCCAGCGAGCCGTCGCTGCCCTTCTGCACGAAGAAGCCACCGCCCTGGATCGCCATGTCCAGAATGCCGCCGCTGTTATTCACGTCACCCTGGGTGAACTGCTGCGACACTGCCGCCAGGTTCACACCGTTGCCGATGCTGTTCTGGCCGGTGCCCAGCTTGGACGCCGCATAAATGTCGGCGAACTCCGCACGGGACGACTTGAAACCCGTTGTCGCAACGTTGGCAATGTTGTTGCCGGTCACGTCCAGTTGTTTGTTGGCCGCATAGAGGCCGCTAAGACCGATGTTAAAAGACATGTTTCTCTCCTTCTGCCGTGTTTAGCCGGCTCTATGTACCGATAGTCTGAATTTGCGACAGCTTGACGCTGCCCATGCCGCCCGCAAGGTTGAGCAGCATGTCGCCTCCGGTCTTGCCCAACGTCACGCTGGTGACCGTGGCCGGCAACGAAGTCGCCAGGGCAACGGAGTCACCCTTGTCGTTCTTGGTGGTGGCATTGAAGGTGTAGGTGCCCGCCGGGGCGACCTCGCCTTTGTCGTTCTTGCCGTCCCAGATGAAACTCTGGTTACCGGCACTCTGGGCGCCCATTTCGAGGGTGCGCACCACGTTGCCGTCTTTGTCGGTGATCTTCACGGTGACGTTGCCTGTCGACGAGGTCACGTTCACCGAGCCGGTCATGCTCTTGCTTGTATCGACCATGGCTTTGTCGGTCTGGATGACGATCGAACGCCCCACCAGCGACGAAGCCTGCAGCGCCTGCGACGAGCTGAAGTTGCTGGAGATCGCATTCACCGAGTCATTCAGGGTGTTGATGCCTTCCAGGCTGCTGAACTGCGCCAGCTGGGCCACGAACGCGCCGTTGTCCTGGGGCGACAGCGGGTTCTGGTTTTTCAGCTGGGTTACCAGCAGTCTCAGGAACGCATCCTTGCCCAGCGCCTGGTTGCCCGTCGCCTGCTTGGAGGCATCGCCAAGGCTGTTATTGGTCGACGAATCCTTGACCTTGGAGTTGAAAAGGTCCTGAACCGCCGTATTGGTCGAATTGGTATCAACAATGGCCATTATTTGGCGCCCCTTATCACTGACCCAGGGTCAGGACCTTCTGCATCATGGTTTTGGCGGTGTTCATCATTTCCGCGTTGGTCTGGAAGGAACGGCTGGCGGAAATCATGTCAGCCATTTCCTCGACCACGTTGACGTTGGGGTAGTACACATAGCCCTTTTCGTTCGCGGCGGGGTGATTGGGTTCGTAGCGCGCTTCGAGATTGCTGTCGTCCTCAACCACACCGAGTACCTGTACGCCCTGGCCTGCGGCGTCCTGGCTCTGGAACAGCGAATCGCTGCCGCCGTTCTGGCCGGCCTGGAACATGGTGGCGAACACCGGATGGCGGGCGCGGTAGGTCTGGTCAATGCTCGAAGACACGGTCTCGGCGTTGGCGATGTTACTGGCGACGGTGTTCAGGCGCGTGGTCTGCGCGCTCATGCCACTACCGGCAATATTGAAAACACTGGACAGGGACATGGCTTACTCTCCACGCAGGGCTGACATCAGCCCTTTGAATTTGCTGTTGAGCAGGGTGAAGCTGGCCTGGAAGTTCACCGAGTTCTCGGCGTAGGCCGATTGCTCCAGTTGCGCATCGACGGTGTTCTGGTCGATCGATGGCTGCATCGGCGTGCGATACAACAGCGACTCGTCGCCATTGCCCAGGCCCTGCGCTTCGATGTGACGGGTATTGGTCACGTTCAAGGCGAAGGTGCCGTTCTTGGTCTTGTCCTGCTGTGCAGCGAGCACGGCAGAGAAATCCAGGTCCCGAGCCTTGTAGTTCGGGGTGTCGGCGTTGGCAATGTTGTTGGCCAGGACTTCGGCACGCTGGGCGCGAAAGCCCAGGGCTTGTTCGTGGATACCGAGCGCTTTATCGAAGCTGATGCTCATGGCGGAAACCTTCAAGGGCTGACCTGCTTTTCGTTAGCAGGGTTATAGCAAGGTGTATGCCAATCTTTAGATAACCCGTATTTCCGGGCCTTGTGGGAAGTATTGCCGGGCGGCAATGCCAGAAAAGCGGCAAGCGGTTTCCGCGCGGTGCCAGTAAAGCGGCAACGGGGTTTGCCGCTTTCGGAAGGGTTGCCGCCTAACAAATGTGGGAGCTGGCTTGCCTGCGATGCAGGCACCCCGGTTTTCAGTCAGACCGCGGTGATGCTATCGCAGGCAAGCCAGCTCCCACACAAGCCTGACTCCCAATGGTTCGAGCGAACAGACCTTACTTGGCCTGGTAGATGATCCCCGGACTGCATTGCACCATCTGGTAATGATCCGGCAAGCCGTTCAACGCCTCGGAAGCCCCGAGGAACAGGTAGCCACCGCGCTTGAGGGTGCCATGGATGCGCAGCAGGATGTCTTTCTTCACTTCGGCCGAAAAGTAGATCAGCACGTTGCGGCAGAACACCATGTCGAACTTGCCGAGGCTGGCGTAGCTATCCAGCAGATTGAACGAGCGGAATTCCACACGGTTCTTGATCGGCGCCTTGACCGCCCAGCGCCCGGCCCCCTTCGGGTCGAAGTAGCGCTGCAAGCGTTCCTGGGACAACCCGCGGCCCAGGGCCAGGCTGTCATATTCGCCGGTTTTGCAGTTGGTGAGCATGGTGCCGGACAGGTCAGTGGCAACGATTTGCGCACCGGCCTTCAATTGGCCCATGTTGGTCCGCTCGAACTCATCGATGGACATCGAAATCGAGTACGGCTCCTGCCCCGAAGAGCAGGCCGCCGACCAGATGCGCAGGCGCTGACCAGGACTGGCCTTGATGGCCTCGGGCAGCACCTTGCTCTTGAGCACTTCAAAAGGGTAGGTATCGCGAAACCACAGGGTTTCGTTGGTGGTCATGGCATCGACCACCATTTCCTTGAGCCCGCTGCGCGGCTGCCCCTGGATCCGCTGGACCAACTCACCCAGGGACTTGATGCCCTGCTGCTCCATCAGCTTGTTGAGACGGCTGGATACCAGGTATTGCTTGTTTTCACCAAGCAATATGCCACAGGCTTTTTCCAGGAAGACCCGGAACTGTTCGAAATCCAAATTACCCGTAGACAATGATACCGCCTCTAAAAATCATGTGACCGCCAGGGGAAGCTCCCCTAGCCGTGATCTGCTGCCTTGATCCGGTCGACTACCCGGGATGCGAGGTCGTCGGGACGGAACTTGGCCAAAAAGTCATCGGCACCGACCTTCTTGACCATCGCCTGGTTGAAGACGCCCGACAACGAAGTATGCAGGATGATATGCAATTTTTGCATGCGCGGATCATTGCGTATCTCGGCCGTCAGGGTGTAGCCGTCCATTTCCGGCATCTCGATGTCGGAAATCATCATCAGGAATTCTTCTTCCGGCTTTTTCCCCTCATCCACCAACTTGCGCAGGTAATCCAGGGCCTGGCGACCGTCATTGAGGGCCACCACTTCGACGCCGACCGTTTGCAGGCAACGGGTCACCTGCTTGCGCGCCACCGATGAGTCGTCCACGGTCAACACCCGCAGGGAAATGGCTTTGTGCGCGGTTTCGGCATCCACCACGCCCACGGAAATCGATTCCGACGTGGGCGCCACTTCGGCGAGGATTTTCTCCACGTCGATGATTTCCACCAACTGGTTGTCGACCCGCGTCACCGCCGTGAGGTAGTGGTCGCGACCAGTGCCCTTGGGTGGTGGATGGATCTCTTCCCAGTTCATGTTGACGATGCGTTCCACCGACCCCACCAGAAACCCCTGGGTCTTGGTGTTGTACTCGGTAATGATGACAAACGGGCTCTCGCGGTCTTGCAGACCGGAGGAGCCGGTAGCCATGGCCAGGTCAAGAATCGGGATGGTCGCGCCACGTATATTGGCCACACCGCACACCACCGGACTGGATTTGGGCAAGATCGTCAGCTTGGGACATTGCAGCACTTCCCGCACTTTGAACACGTTGATGCCATAAAGCTGCTTGCCATCGAGGCGAAACAACAGCAACTCCAGGCGATTCTGCCCCACCAGCTGTGTGCGCTGGTTTACTGAATCCATTACACCTGCCATGCCTTCACTCCTACGCTGAAACCTTGGGCCATACCGACAGGGCAGCGTGCCCCCCATACTAAACGGCACGAGCTTTGCTATTTGTTGGTCATGGATATCAAAACGACAGTTTCCCGACGCCTTCGCCTTCCACGGATCCGCAGATCACTCTGCGTCTCTGCGGCGCTGCTCGCCCTGGGGACCAGCCTCACGGCCCGCGCAGACAACGTCACCTTGCCTGATCTGCTTATCGGCGTCACGCAGGGCTTTCTTGAATTCACTGTAGAAGATTATCTGGCCACCACCCAGACACCCGGGCGTTATGAAATCCAGGTCAACCAGTTGGACCCGCGCCTGCGCATGCCGATGTGCGACAAGGAATTGACAGCCACCCTGGAAAGCCCGGCCCAACCCATCGGACGCGTGACGGTCAGGGTGCGTTGCGACGGCGCTTCGCCGTGGACGGTATTCGTGCCGGCTCAGGTCAAACTGTTCCGCGATGTCGTCGTGGTAACCCGGCCACTGAAACGCACCGGCATCATCGGCTTCGAGGATGTGGCCTTGCGCGAGCGCGACATCGGCCTGATCAACCAGGGCTACCTGACATCACTGGACCAGGCCGTCGGCCAAAAGCTCACTCGGCCGATGGTCACCGACCAGGTCGTGACGCTGGTGCATCTGGAACAGGCCGAAGTGATCCGCAAGGGCGACCAGGTGGTGATTTCCGCCAGCAGCGGTGCGCTCAACGTGAAGATGCCCGGTGAAGCCCTGTCCAACGGCGGGATGGGTGAACAGATCCGCATCAAGAACCTGAACTCCAACCGCGTGATCAAGGCGCGAGTGATGGCCCCTGGCCAAGTGGAGGTGGCACTATAGATCACTGGTGTCGGACGCCAGCTTTTCCTACACTGTGCCAGGGATGTCGGCCTGTGCAGGTTTATTGTCATTCGTGCCTAAAGTTTGTCCGGGTATGGCCGAAAACATGGCAAGCGTCCAAATACCCAGAGGTTTTTTTATCATGGTCATCGATTTCAGTCGTTTGAATAACACCCCGGCATTGCCCGGCAATACGCGCACCAACGGTGCCAAGGACAGCGTAGATGCCAAGGCCCCGGTCCTGCCCGCCAAGGCGGAACAGGCCAGCGCCAGCCAAAGCGGGGAATCCGTACACTTGAGCAACGAGGCTCAGCAGTTGCAGAAGGTCACTGACTCGCTGCGCGACCAGCCAGTTGTCAATAAAGCCCGCGTGGCCGAATTGAAACAGGCAATCGCCGATGGCAGCTATCAAGTCGACAGCAACCGTGTAGCCAGCAAGCTGCTTAATTTCGAAGCCGAGCGCTAGGCACTGGCCTGCGCCGGGATTTTGGACGCTTAAAACCCAAGGCCTGCCATGCACCACGACGAAAACCTGCTTCAACTGATCATTGATGATCTGGCGCCGACGCAACAGTTGCTCGAGCTGCTCAAGGAAGAATCCGTGGCCCTGTTCGGCCGGGACATGCAGTTGCTGGAAGAAATTCTGGCGCGCAAGCAATCGCTGATTATCCTGCTGGAACAGCACGGTAAAAAACGCAGCGAAATCCTTATCAGCCTTGGCCTGCCCGCTGACCATGAAGGTCTCGCGCAATTGGCCAGTCATTCCTCGGTCGGCGATCAGTTGCTGTCCCAGAGCAAGGCACTCAACGCGTTGCTCGGCCAGTGCCAGGAAACCAACCTGCTCAACGGTCAGTCGATCCAGCTCCAGCAAGCCACGACCGCCAACCAATTGCGTATACTCCACGGCGGAGAGCCACCGGCGCTATACAACGCCCAGGGTTCCACCTCACGCCTGGTCAAGCCAAGCACCCGCAGCCAAGCGTGACGCCCGTTTGCAGCGCGACCTATCCAAGGCGCGCCACATACTGGCAAAATGATGGCCCTTGCGTGTAGTCGTATTTTGTCTGGAGATGGAAGAACCGTGTTCAACGCCCTTAATGCGGAAGATGCTCCGCAGCCACCCAAGGTCCTCACCACGCCTCTGGAAATCGCCGGCACCTTGCGGATGCTGCAAGAAAGTCATGATCCGCTGATCATCACCTTCCACGAACGCAGCCAGCGCTTCCAGAGCTACCTGGTGGATGTTGACCGGGACAGCAAGACGCTGGCCCTGGACGAAATGATCCCCCGCGATGGTGAACGCTACCTCGAGAACGGCGAACCCTTTCGCATCGAAGGTTTCCATGAGGGTGTACGCGTCGCCTGGGAAAGCAACGGCAGCCTGAGCATCAGCGAAAAGGATGGCCACCGCATCTACACCGGCAGCATGCCCGACGAAGTGGTCTACCATCAGCGCCGCAATGCCTTCCGCGCCGCCCTGAAGCTGGCCCAACTGGTGAACATCGAACTGGGCGGCGAAAAACTCAAGGCACCGATCAACGGCAAGCTGCTGGATATCTCCGCTACCGGCTGCAAATTGCGCTTTGAAGGCGATATCTCCGAGCGCCTGCAACTGGGCCAGGTCTATGACCGCTTTATCGCCGCCCTGCCCTTTGGCAGCATGACCACTTCGGTGGAGCTGCGTTACCTGCACTTCGAAGAGAAGATCAACACCACCTTTGCCGGTGTGCGCTTTCACAACATGAGCGGTCTGGTACAGCGCCAGGTCGAACGTTTTGTGTATCAGTTGCAACGTGAAGCACGGCGCTTCGACAAGGACGACGATTTCTAAACGCTGGAAATACCGACTCCAAAAAAAACGGGCAGATCCTGATGGGATCTGCCCGTTTTTGCATTCAGGGGCGCGCCCTGCTCAGGTCATGGGGATGGTCATCCGGGTCCGGATGCTGGGGCGGCGTGTCCGCTACCGGCTCTTGCACCTCAGGCTCCGGTTCGGTTTCCGGCACAGGGTCCGCAACAGTGGTCTGCATCTGTTCTTGCACCACGGCTTCATCCACCCGCGGATCGAGGCACGCCACCAGCGGCGAACTGGACATGCTGTCAGGCATCGCCACGTGGTGCAGCGGCGCATCATCGACCTGATGCAGGTTGGTGACCGCCTTCGGTCGGATACGCCACACCAGAATCAAGGCGCACAAGCTGAAAAATGCGTACAGCATGTGGCTGCCGAAGAGCTTCATCGCCACACCCGCCAACAGCGGCCCCACGCTGGCGCCCACACCGTAGGTCACCAGCAGCATGGCCGTCAGCGACACTCGGCGGTCGCCTTCCACATGGTCGTTGGAAAACGCCACGGCCAGTGGATAGAGACAGAACTGCACCAGCGAACACACGAAGCCCGCCACGAACAGCACCTCCAGCGGCACCTTGTTCAGCACCGCCAACGGCAGCGCCGCCACCGCCAGGCAGAGCGCGAAGCTGCGAATCAGCAAGGCCCGGTCATAGCGGTCCGACAGCCACCCCAACGGCCATTGCACCAACAGCCCGGCAAAAATACAGCATCCCATGAACAGACCGACCTGTTCCGTTGACAGGCCCTGCTGGGCGGCATAGAGCGGCGCCAGACCGTAAAACGAACCCACGATCACCCCGGCCCCCAACACCGTGCTCAGCGACTGCGGCACCCGCTTGATAAAGAAGCGCGGCTCCATCGGCGCCGGATGCAACGGCGCCGGGTGAATGCGTCGGGTCATGGCTACCGGTACCAGGCACAAGGCAAAACACACGGCTACCAGCATCAGCAATTCGAGCCCCAACTGGGGGTGCATCACCAGGATCAGCTGACCCAGCACCAGCCCCAGGTAGGACGCGATCATGTAACCGCTGAACACCACGCCACGCTGCTTGGCATCCGCCTGCTCATTGAGCCAGCTTTCAATGACCATGTACTGGCACATCATCCCCAGACCAACAATCGTCCGCAGCACAATCCAGGCGGGCAGCCAGTTGATCAGTCCATGCCCAAGCACCGCGGCACCGACAATCCCTGCACAGGTGGCATAGGCACGGATATGCCCGACCCGGGCAATCAAGCGGTGCCCGATCTTGCCGCCCAGCACCAGGCCGAAATAGTTGGCCGCCATCAGCGCACCCACCCACAAGCTGTCGACGTGATCGGCCGCCAGTCGCAAGGCCAGGTAGGTACTGAGCAGGCCGGAGCCGATCAGCATCATCAAGGAGGCGAAATAAAGGGCTCGAAAAGATTTCCAGATCTGGCGCATCGGCGTTCCGAGCGGCTCCTTGCAGTGAGGGTCAGGGCTATCGGCATGATAGTCCGGGGTGGCCGGATCCGGACAGGCGGCAGGCGCTGTTTCCGGAGATTATTTTGCGTAAAACGATTGGCTACCGCTCAGACGTCGCCGAACGGCACGCGAGGTACATCGCGGCGATAAATACGCGCGACTTCTTCTGTGAACCTCGATAAGCGGCAAGGTTCGACCCACGCCGGAAAAGACCTGCCAGACACAAAAAAGCCCCGCCAGAATATTCTGCGCGGGGCTTTGAAGATGGTGTCCCAGGGCCGGTTCGAACGGCCAACCTTCCCCTTAGGAGGGGGATGCTCTATCCAATTGAGCTACTGGGACAAATGACAGCCATCGGGCCAGAGGGCGCGGCGACGGACGGCGTGCATGTTAACGGCCAGGGTGGGTTTTGTCATGTCGTCCGTAGGCTTTTTGAATGTAGGCCGATCCTTGTCCAGGTCCCCCCCGTTTTACCCAGCAATTCCGGGCGCTTGGTGCGATCGTGCAAAATGCACTCCCGCAAAATCAAGGTATTGCAAATTGCAACCCACCTTGTCTCAAAAATAGACTTAACTCGTTGATTTTATTTGTATAAAGTCTTGGCACGGCATCTGCAATATTTCTCCTGCAACCTCAATCCGGCAACGCCGCCTGCGGAGAATTCGATCATGAACAGCGCCCTCCTGTTAGCCCTCAATACCGTGGCCCTGGCTGCGCTGGTCATGTTCCATTTCCAGTCGGCGAACAGCGATGACACGGCGCGGATCAGCCAACCCGTTCCTCATCACCTTCAGCAACGCCCGCAACTGGCAGTGATGAACACCAACGCGCAATCGCCGATTCGCCAGACCCAAGGCACACAGTCAGCACCCGCCACTGAACACTGGGTTTTCTGAGGAAGCTTTCATGAGCAAACCTGCCTGGCTGTTTCTTTGCCTGACCCTGAGCACCGCCCTCTTTGGCCTGTCAGCCAGTCCCGAGGACGTGCAGACCACGGCATTCATCGCAAGCGGTGTATGCGCCAGCCTGCTGTTGATCGCCCTTGTGATGGGCCGACGAATCAAATTCGACCCGATTTTGCGCTGAACCTTTGCCTCCCGCCGACGCCTATACCTTATGTCGCCTCAACCTCGTAAATCGGCAAATTGCCACTAGTCTTAAAAATAAGGGCAAAAGGCCACTTTGCTATAGGATGTGCGCCCTTGACCCTGTTGCGGCTGGGCTTGCGTGAAGATCGACTGACGGCAGTCCTGATGAAAAAGATTTCCAACCAGTCCGCAAAAATGTAAATGAGTGCTGGCATAAAGCCTTTAGGCAGTTCAATATTTGTCACAGATTTGACGCCAAGGAACTGGCAAATCTGAGGCATGATGCGGCCTCTTTGCAATTCAGGTTGAACATTTGGCTGCAAGCCTTGTCCTAACACACATCTTGCGGCCAATTCCAAAAACCGCTCCCCTGAACTAACCGGTTAAATATATGCGCCCATTGAAACAGGCAATTTATTCCAGCCGTACGGCTGACAAGTTCGTCGTACGTCTGCCAGACGGAATGCGGGAACGCATTGCCGAGGTGGCTCGCAATCATCACCGCAGCATGAACTCCGAAATCATCGCGCGCCTGGAGCAGAGCCTTATTCAGGAAGGTGCGTTGGGCGACGAGTTGAGCATGCGCCTGGACAGCCCCGAGCTGTCGCTGCACGAACGCGAACTGCTGCAGCGTTTTCGTCAGCTCTCCCACCGCCAGCAAAATGCTCTCGTCTCGCTTATTGCGCACGACGTTGAAGCGGCCGCAGAAGCCAATTGATCTGCAACTGAAAGCCGAAGCCAGCCTTGTGCTGGCTTTTTTTTGCCTGGAATTTGCGTAGACATTGGCGTGCTGGCGCCCCGTGCGACCTGGCCTTTCACGAGATGATGCGATCGCTCGCAAGCCAGCTCCTGCAAAGGAGCCGGCATGCCGGGAAGATCAAAGCAGGAAAATGGTTGCCAAGCCCAGGAAGATAAAGAAGCCACCGCTGTCGGTCATCGCCGTGATCATCACGCTGGCCCCCATTGCAGGGTCGCGTCCAAGGCGGGCCAGGGTCATGGGGATCAATACCCCCATCAAAGCCGCCAACAACAGATTGAGGGTCATGGCCGCGGTCATCACCACCCCCAGGGACCAACTGCCATACAGCATGTAGGCCACCGCACCAATCACCCCGCCCCACACCACGCCATTGATCAGCGCCACCGCCAATTCCTTGCGCATCAGCCGTGAGGTGTTGCCGGTGTTCACCTGGTCCAGCGCCATGGCACGCACAATCATGGTGATGGTCTGGTTGCCCGAATTACCACCGATACCCGCCACGATCGGCATCAGCGCAGCCAGGGCCACCAGTTTCTCGATCGAACCTTCGAACAGCCCGATCACCCGAGAGGCGATAAACGCCGTGATCAGGTTGATCGCCAACCAAGCCCAGCGGTTGCGCAGGGAGCGCCAGACCGAAGCAAAGATATCTTCCTCCTCACGCAGACCGGCCATGTTGAGGACTTCGGTTTCACTCTCTTCACGAATCAAGTCGACCATTTCATCGATGGTCAGACGGCCGATCAGCTTGCCGTTCTTGTCGACGACCGGAGCCGAGATCAAGTCGTAACGCTCGAACGCCTGCGCGGCGTCATAAGCGTCTTCGTCCGGGTGGAAACTCACCGGATCGCTGGCCATAACATCAGCCACTTGCTTCTCAGGGTCGTTGACCAGCAGGCGCTTGATCGGCAGCACCCCCTTGAGAATGCCTTCGTAATCGACCACGAACAGTTTATCGGTATGCCCCGGCAGCTCCTTGAGTCGACGCAGGTAACGCAGCACCACTTCCAGACTGACGTCTTCGCGGATGGTGACCATTTCGAAGTCCATCAGGGCGCCAACCTGATCCTCGTCATAGGACAGCGCGGAGCGGACTCGCTCACGCTGCTGACCATCAAGGGCTTCCATCAGCTCATGCACGACATCACGAGGCAGCTCAGGGGCCAGGTCGGCCAGTTCGTCAGCATCCATCTCCTTGGCGGCCGCAAGGAGCTCGTGATCGTCCATGTCGGCGATGAGGGTTTCACGCACCGAGTCGGATACTTCAAGAAGGATGTCGCCGTCGCGATCTGCCTTGACCAACTGCCAGAGGGTCAGTCGATCATCCAGCGGCAAGGCTTCAAGGATATAGGCGACGTCTGCAGAGTGCAGGTCATCGAGCTTGCGTTGCAGCTCGACCAGGTTTTGCCGATGAACCAGGTTTTCGACGCGATCCTGATTAGGACCTTCCTGGCGGTGCGTGAGGTCTTCGACCACGCGCTGGCGCTGCAGCAGCTCGATGACTTGAGCAAGGCGATCCTGCAGGCTTTCTTGTGTTTTCTTTACTTCTACTTCGGTCATAGGCGAACTCCACTCCCAGCAGCGGGGCACGCCGGAAGGATCAATCAGTCAATTCATGATTGGTGAAACGGGGTACTGAGTAACTACTGGGTAAGTCCATGGAGGTATTCCACAAGCCCCGGCGGGGCTGACGGGCGCAATGATACACCGCCCAACCGCTTTAAATGTTAAAAAACTGGAAAGAACAAGCGCTTGCGAGCCAAAGCTAAGTATTGGCCACACCTATGAAACTGCGACGACACAGCCATAGATGAAAACACATGGGGAGGGAGAAAAAGATGAAACCCGGGACGAATCCTACACAAACTCCAGACGGCAAAAAGCCCGCACTTGGCGGGCTTTTTGTTTGTATGGTGCACTCGACAGGATTCGAACCTGTGACCGCTCGGTTCGTAGCCGAGTACTCTATCCAGCTGAGCTACGAGTGCATTTGTTGCCGCGCATTATAGGCCGTTCAATCTCTATGTAAAGCGATTTTTTCTAGTAATTTCAACAACTTACCGAAAAATCCAGATTGCAACGTACTAAGCAAATAATGGCGGAGAACGGGGGATTCGAACCCCCGACACCCTTGTGAGGTGTACTCCCTTAGCAGGGGAGCGCCTTCGGCCACTCGGCCAGCTCTCCGCAACACGGGGCGTATATTAACCACGTTCATCCCCGTTTGCAAACATAAAAAACGATAAAAATTAAAGGCTTGGTACCCTACCCCTCAATCATCCTTCTCTTCATCGTTTTCGTCGGTCAGCTGCCGACGTTGCTGTTGCTCTTTCTCTTTCTTCTCATGGCTGATCCGCTGGTAGATCTCCTCGCGATGGACCGATACTTCTTTCGGAGCGTTAACTCCGATACGCACTTGATTGCCTTTGACGCCGAGCACGGTCACGGTGATTTCGCCATCACCGATAATCAGGCTTTCTGCGCAACGACGAGTCAGAATCAGCATACCTTTCTCCTCACGCATTTCAGTTCAGGAACAACAGTCTGCAAAAAAAAGGCCTTGGACCTACAACCCGGAAGCCGTAGCCCTACCGCCTAAGTATTGTCGAGCCCACGCAAAAGAACATGCGCCCCACAAAAAAATGAAAGGCGCGGAAATCCGCGCCTTTCCGGCCTTGCGTTACTCGCCCTGTCGGGCCGGAGCGTCCAGCTCAAAAGCGGTATGCAGCGCGCGTACAGCCAGTTCCAGGTATTTCTCTTCGATCACAACCGACACCTTGATTTCCGACGTGGAGATCATCTGGATGTTGATGCTTTCCTTCGCCAGCGCTTCGAACATGCGGCTGGCCACGCCGGCGTGGGAGCGCATGCCCACGCCCACGATCGACACCTTGGCAATCTTGGTATCGCCGACCACTTCACGGGCGCCGATTTCCTTCGCGGTGTTCTGCAGGATCCGCTCCGCCGCATCGTACTCGTTGCGGTGCACGGTGAAGGTGAAATCGGTGGTGTTATCGTGCGAAACGTTCTGCACGATCATGTCCACTTCGATGTTCGCGCCGCTGATGGGGCCCAGGATCTTGAACGCCACGCCCGGGGTGTCCGGCACGCCACGGATGGTCAGCTTGGCTTCATCACGGTTGAAAGCGATACCGGAAATGATCGGCTGTTCCATGGATTCCTCTTCATCAATAGTAATGAGGGTGCCCGGACCCTCTTTGAAGCTGTGCAATACGCGCAGCGGAACGTTGTACTTGCCGGCGAATTCCACCGCACGGATTTGCAACACCTTGGAACCGAGGCTGGCCATTTCCAGCATCTCTTCGAAGGTGATCTTGTCCAGGCGCTGGGCCACGGACACGACACGCGGGTCCGTGGTGTAGACGCCATCCACATCGGTGTAGATCTGGCACTCATCAGCCTTGAGGGCCGCCGCCAGGGCCACACCGGTGGTGTCCGAACCGCCACGCCCAAGGGTGGTGATGTTGCCCTGCTCGTCCACACCCTGGAAGCCCGCTACAACTACCACGCGACCGGCTTTCAGATCAGTACGAATTTTCTGATCGTCGATCTGCAGGATTCGCGCCTTGGTATGCGCGCTGTCGGTGAGGATTCGCACCTGACTGCCAGTGTAGGACACCGCCGGCACACCACGCTTGTTCAGCGCCATGGCCAGCAAGGCAATAGTGACTTGCTCACCGGTGGACACGATCACATCCAGCTCACGCGGGAGCGGCTGTTGATCGCCGCTGATTGCCTTGGCCAGATCGATCAGGCGATTGGTCTCGCCGCTCATGGCCGACAGCACCACCACCAGGTCATCGCCGGCATCGCGGAATTTCTTAACCTTGTCGGCGACCTGCTCGATTCTTTCGACAGAGCCGACCGAGGTGCCTCCAAATTTCTGTACGATCAAAGCCATTTCTAAGCCGCCTCAGCCCGTAAAGGGGCGCCTAATATCCAATCAACCAGCACCGAACCTGCCCGCGACTAGACCACGGGCCGGTTATCAGTGCCTTAAATACCTGCCTCGACAAACGGCACGGTGAGCGCCAGGGCCGCGTCCAGGCTGGCAGCGTCCACACCACCGCCTTGCGCCATGTCCGGACGACCACCGCCCTTCCCGCCCACTGCCGCGGCGGCTTGCTTCATCAAATCACCGGCCTTGAGTTGGCCAGTCAGGTCCTTGGTTACACCGGCAACCAGAACGACCTTTTCCTCATGGACACCGCCGAGCAGGATCACTGCGCGGCCGAGCTTGTTCTTCAACTGATCGACCAAGGCCAACAACGCCTTGCCGTCCTGACCGTCCAGGCGCGCGGCCAGGACCTTCACGTCCTTGACGTCCACCGCAGCCGCCGACAGATCGTCGCCCGCCGCGCTGGCTGCCTTGGCTTGCAACTGCTCCAGCTGCTTCTCCAGGGCGCGGTTGCGCTCCAGCACAGCGGACAGTTTGTCGATCAGGTTGTCGCGGCTGCCCTTGACCAGGCTGGCCGCTTCCTTGAGTTGTTCTTCAGCCGCATTCAGGTAGGCCAGGGCCGCAGCGCCTGTCACCGCCTCGATACGACGCACACCGGACGCCACGCCGCCTTCGCTGATGATTTTCAGCAAGGCGATATCGCCGGTACGGTTGGCGTGGATACCGCCGCACAGTTCCACCGAGAAATCGCCACCCATGCTCAGCACACGCACGCTGTCGCCGTATTTTTCACCGAACAGCGCCATGGCGCCCTTGGCCTTGGCGGTCTCGATATCGGTTTCTTCGGTTTCAACGGCGGTGTTCTTGCGAATCTCGGCGTTGACGATATCTTCCAGCGCCTTGATCTGCTCAGGCTTGATCGCTTCGAAGTGGCTGAAGTCGAAGCGCAGACGCTGGCTGTCCACCAGGGACCCCTTCTGCTGAACGTGCTCGCCCAGTACCTGACGCAGCGCCGCGTGCAGCAAGTGGGTAGCCGAGTGGTTCAGCGAGGTGGCGTGGCGCACATCGGCATCCACCTGGGTGTCCACCGGCGCACCGACTGTCAGGCTGCCCGAAGCCAGTACACCGTGGTGCAGGAACGCGCCACCGGTCTTGGTGGTATCACGCACATCAAAACGACCGGAAGCCGCCTTGAGGAAACCGCAGTCGCCGATCTGGCCACCGGATTCGGCGTAGAACGGGGTCTGGTCCAGGACCACCACACCGTCGTCGCCTTCGTTCAATACATCGACCGACTGGCCTTCTTTATAAAGGGCAACCACCTTGGCCGCACCACTGGTGGCACTGTAACCGGTGAACTCGGTGGCCACGTCAACCTTGACCAGGCTGTTGTAGTCCATGCCAAAGGAACTGGCGGAACGTGCGCGCACGCGCTGGGCCTCCATCTCGCGCTCGAAACCTTCCTCGTCGAGGGTCAGGTTGCGTTCGCGGGCGATGTCGCCGGTCAGGTCCATCGGGAAACCGTAGGTGTCGTAGAGCTTGAACACCACATCGCCCGGCACCACGGAACCTTGCAGGTTGGCAAGGTCCTGCTCGAGGATCTTCAGGCCCTGTTCCAGGGTCTTGGCGAACTGCTCTTCTTCGGCTTTCAGCACGCGCTCGATGTGCGGCTGGTTCTGCTTGAGCTCCGGGAAGGCTTCGCCCATCTCGGCGACCAGGGCCGCGACGATCTGGTAGAAGAAGCTGCCATTGGCGCCCAGCTTGTTGCCGTGGCGGCAAGCACGGCGAATGATGCGACGCAGCACGTAGCCACGGCCTTCGTTGGACGGCAGCACGCCGTCGGCAATCAGGAAACCGCAGGAGCGAATGTGGTCCGCCACCACTTTCAGCGACGCCTGTTCTTCGTTGGCGCAACCGATGGCCTTGGCAGCCGCATTCAGCAGGCTCTGGAACAGGTCGATTTCATAGTTGGAGTGAACGTGCTGCATCACCGCACTGATCCGCTCCAGGCCCATGCCGGTGTCGACCGACGGCGCTGGCAGCGGGTGCAACACGCCATCGGCGGTGCGGTTGAACTGCATGAACACGTTGTTCCAGATTTCGATATAACGGTCGCCGTCTTCCTCTGGCGAGCCCGGCGGGCCGCCCCAGATATCGGCGCCGTGGTCGTAGAAAATCTCGGTGCAAGGACCGCACGGGCCGGTATCACCCATGGTCCAGAAGTTGTCGGACGCGTAAGGCGCCCCCTTGTTGTCACCGATACGCACCATGCGCTCGGCGGGTACGCCGACCTGTTTGGTCCAGATGTCGTAGGCCTCGTCATCGCTGGCATACACCGTGACCCAGAGCTTTTCCTTCGGCAGCTTCAGCACGCCGGTCAGGAAGGTCCAGGCAAAATTGATCGCATCCTGCTTGAAATAATCGCCAAAGCTGAAGTTGCCAAGCATTTCAAAAAAGGTGTGGTGACGGGCGGTGTAGCCGACGTTTTCCAGGTCGTTGTGCTTGCCACCGGCGCGCACGCACTTCTGGCTGCTGACCGCGCGGGTGTAGGCGCGCTTTTCCTGGCCCAGGAAGCAGTCCTTGAACTGGTTCATACCCGCGTTGGTGAACAGCAGGGTAGGGTCATTGCCTGGGATCAAGGAGCTGGAGGCGACACGGGTGTGACCTTGCTCTTCGAAGAAGCGAAGGAAGGCTTCACGGATTTCTGCGCTTTTCATTAGGTTCTTCCACGGAGGCTGCGGCCAAAGGCCAGTGCGCAACATCATCAGACGAAGCGACGGCAAAGGGCCGCATTATATCGGCCCTTTGCCGGTGGTACAGCGTGTTTATGCGATAGAGACAGTCAATTAGACGGTCTGCACTGTCATTTTCGGGAAAAGTCGACGAATGTCTGCACGACTTGCTCGATCTGCGCCCGGCTGACGTCCAAGTGCGTGACCATGCGCAGGCGCGGTGCGGCGCTCAACTTGATCCCGCGCTCGGCGGCAAATGCCTTCAGCGCCTGCGCTCGCTCGCCGATCTGCACATAGACCATGTTGGTCTGCACCGGCTCTACCGTGTAGCCGGCCTTGCGCAGTTCATCCCCCAACCATTGTGCGTTGGCGTGGTCATCCGCCAGGCGCTGCACTTGATGATCCAGTGCATACAGCCCCGCCGCCGCCAGGAAACCCGCTTGGCGCATACCGCCACCGACCATCTTGCGCAGGCGTCGCGCCTTGGCGATCAACGCCGTGGAACCGCACAGCACCGAGCCCACCGGCGCACCGAGCCCTTTGGACAGGCACACCGACACCGAATCGAAATGCTGGGCAATTTCTCGCACATCCACACCCAACTTGACCGCCGCGTTGTAGATACGCGCGCCATCCAGGTGCAGGGCCAGGCCATGTTCACGAGTAAACGCCCGCGCCCTGGCCAGGTACTCCAGGGGGAGCACCTTGCCCTGCATGGTGTTTTCCAGGGCGAGCAGGCGGGTGCGGGCGAAGTGGAAATCGTCGGGCTTGATCGCAGCCAATACCTGGTCCAGGTCGAGAGAACCGTCCGCCTGCACCTCCAGCGGCTGCGGCTGGATCGAACCGAGCACCGCTGCGCCGCCGCCCTCGTATTTGTAGGTGTGGGCCTGCTGACCGACGATGTATTCCTCGCCCCGTTCACAGTGCGCCATCAACGCCAGCAGATTGCTCATGGTGCCGGTGGGCACGAACAACGCGGCGGCAAGCCCCAGGCGCTTGGCCAACTCGGCTTCCAGAAGGTTGACGCTGGGGTCTTCACCGTACACGTCATCGCCACTGAGCGCAGCGGCCATTGCCTCGCGCATGCCGGGGGTAGGTTGGGTCACGGTGTCGCTGCGCAGGTCAATCACAGTCATGGAGCAGGCCTCTGAGGGGATGGGAAAGTCCTTTCTATGGCAGATTACTGCGGGCAACGCCACGGAATATCAAGCCCCGTGGCACCTTCAATCGAATACCAACCAAACAAACCGATATAGCTTATCGATACAGCGGTGGTGCAGTTTTGGAAAAACCGTGTTAAAAACTCTCCGCCGCCAGGGTTCTGGCGGCAACGTTCTCAGGGCGGGGTGCAATTCCCCACCGGCGGTAATTGCGCGCAATGTGCATAGCCCGCGAGCGCTTGGCGCCTCGAACTGCTCACGCAGGACGGCGGCAAGGTCAGCAGACCCGGTGTGATCCCGGGGCCGACGGTCATAGTCCGGATGAAGAGAGAACGGGATTGGCACCTGAGGGCCGCGCACCTGTCGTGCTCGCGTACCCTTAAATCCCATTCGATTCATAACGCCCTGTTTTTTTCTTAAACAGGAGTCAGAACATGCAACCCACCGCTATCGACAGCAAGACCAAACACCATCACGGCGAACGTATCGCATTTGTCCAAGCCTGCTGGCACAAGGACATTGTCGACCAGAGTCGCAAAGGCTTCCTCGCCGAAATCATCGCCCAGGGCTATCAGGAATCGGACATCGATTTCTTCGAAGTCGGCGGCGCCTTTGAGCTGCCCCTGCACGCCAAGCTGCTGGCCAAGACCGGCCGCTATGCCGGCGTCGTGGCCGCCGCGCTGGTGGTGGACGGTGGCATCTACCGTCACGACTTCGTGGCCCAATCGGTAGTCAGCGGCCTGATGCAGGTTCAGCTGGAAACCGAAGTGCCGGTGTTCTCGGTGTCCCTGACCCCGCACCACTTCCACGCAGGCAGCGAACACCAGGCGTTCTTCTACGATCATTTCGTGCACAAGGGCCAGGAAGCCGCGCGTACCTGCGCCGACACGCTGCAGAAAGTCCGTGCGATCCGTCGCAGCGAGCCTCGCGCCGTCGCGGTCTGAGGCATAAAAAACCCGGTGCACGCACCGGGTTTTCTTTTAGGCCAGGCTGGCCTCGGTGGTCGGCACAATCAATATCCCCGCCCGCAACCCATTCTTCACTTTCGGATTGGGGAAGATGATGCGTGCGCCCTCCTCCTCGATCACCCAACGGGTCTTGGCCACGTCTTCGGCCAGCAGGTACCCCTGCGCCAGTGGCGAGAAGTTTTCCACGTCTGTCGGCAGATGCAGGATAAACGCGTCGCTGTGCTTGATGACCTCGCGTGAAACGGCAAACAGCTGCAAACCTTCCAGGCTGTCGGACGTAGGCTCGTTGCCCTCGATGAACTGCTTGAGGCGGTTTTCCAGGCGTGACACGTCCACGCCCTGGTTGTGCCCGAATGGCCGCGCCTTGCCCAGCTCCAGGGTGAACGCCTCGGCCTCCAACTGCTCGTAGGTAAACGCCGAGAAGGTGATCGAGGTCTTGTTCTGCAACAGCACCGCCTCCATGCCGGCAGCGCGCAGCCGCGCCAGCTCATGGCGTGAATGCTGACGCCCCTCCTTCCACGGATACAACGCGAACTGTTCGATCCGGGAGCCACGAATGGCGGTGTGCAGGTCATAGTGCAGGCGCGAACGCCCCGGCAGGCTGAAAAAGCTGCGGGCCAATTGCTCGAGTTCAGCGGCACGCATCGCTTCGGGGCCGATGTTTTTTTCATGACGGCCGTTGAACAGCCGATTGATGTCCAGTTCGAGATAACGCTCGCCCCGGCGCATGGCCTCGGGGTTGCCGAACAGGAACAGAATACGGGTGCGGGGTTTGATCTCCCCCCGGGCAATGCCATGCAACAGGCGGTCGAGCAGCTCGATCGGCGCGGTTTCGTTGCCATGGATGCCGGACGACAGCAACAGGTCGCTGCCGTTGTCCTTCGCTTCAGGCGGGCGTACTTCGAGCGCGCCCTCGCTGAGCCAGCGCATCTGCACGCCGTCGACAGTCAGTTGAATTTTTTGCGCCGGTTCACGACCGGCGAGGGTCAGTTCAAGCAGTTTGCCGAGGGCGAGCATAAGCAGCTTCCTTAGTGGTTGCAGCCGGGGCCGTGGACGTGATCGTCGTCAGCTTCGAGGTCGGCGGGTTCCATTTCCAGTTGCAGGCTCATCAGGTTGGTGGCCAATGGACGCATCAGCAGGTTGGCGTACTCGGCGTCACCCTCTTCCACGTCCACACCGATCAGCAATTGGCCGCGACCGTCGTGCTGGATCCAGATTTCCTTGCCCTGCCAGACCACGGCGACGCGGGTGCAGGAGGTTTCCAGCTGGGTGCCGTCGGTGTCTTCGAGAATCAGCTTCAGGGTGTCGGTGCTCATAAATAGCTCTCAGCCATGGGTGTAAAAAAGTGGCGTTAATTGATCTGGAAAGGATAAACCGAGCCCAGTTTAAGGATTTGCGTCAGTTCATCCAATGCCGTCCGGCACTCTAGCAGCAATTGCGGGTCAGCCAGGTCGGACTCGGTCAGGCTGTCGCGATAATGCTTGTCGACCCACTGGGTCAGCGTGTCGTACAACGGCGCGGTCATGATAACGCCAGGATTGACCGCCGCCAGTTCGGTTTCGTTCAAGGCCACGCGCAAACGCAGGCACGCCGGGCCACCACCGTTCTGCATACTTTGCTTGAGGTCGAAGACCTTCACTTCGCGGATCAGGCCACCGGAGCTGGTGAGGCCTTGCAGGTATTGCCAGACACGCTCGTTGGCACGGCATTCTTCGGGCACGATCAGCAGCATCGAACCATCGCCGCGGCTCAGCAACTGGCTGTTGAACAGGTAGGAACGCACCGCATCCTCGACGCTGACCTGGGCCCGCGGCACACATACCGACTGGAAATGGCCGCCCAGCTTGCCCAGCTTGCTCTGCAGCTCGGCGAGCATCTGCTCGGTCTGAAGGAAGGCATCCTCGTGATAGAACAACACCTCGCCATTGCCCACCGCGATCACGTCGTTGTGGAACACGCCCGCATCAATCACTGCCGGGTTCTGCTGGGCGTAGACCACGCCCTCGTCCTTCAGGCCGTGCAAACGGGCAACCGCCTGAGACGCTTCCAGCGTCTGGCGCGCCGGATACTTGTGCGGTGCAGGGTAACGGGTATCGAAAGCACTGCGCCCAAACACGAAGAATTCAACGCCCGCCTCGCCGTAGTCGCGGCAGAAACGCGTGTGGTTGGCTGCGCCTTCATCGCCGAACTGCGCCACTGCCGGCAACGCCGCGTGGTGGGCAAAGTGCTGCTGATCGGCAAACATCGCCCCCAGCACACGGCTGGTGGTCGGATGTTCGATGCTGCGGTGATATTTGCAGTTGAGGTTGGCAGCGGTGAAATGCACGCGGCCATCCGCCGTGTCGGCGCTCGGGCTGACGGTCGCGGCGTTGGCCACCCACATGCTCGACGCCGAGCAACTGGCAACCAGCAACGGCATGGCCTGCTTGGCCGCCTGCTGGATCACCTGCGCATCGGTACCGCTGAAGCCAAGGTTGCGCAGGGCCGCCACATCAGGCCGCTCCTGCGGCGCCAGCACCCCCTGCACAAAGCCCATGTCCATCAGGGCCTTCATTTTTTGCAGGCCCTGCAACGCCGCTTCCTTCGGGTTGGAAGACTGCTGGCTGTTGCTCTGGGACGCGACGTTGCCATAGGACAAACCGCCGTAGTTATGGGTCGGCCCCACTAGACCGTCAAAATTGACTTCATAGGATTTCATCGGCGAGGCTCCACGAACATCTGTATTTTTATAGGCATCAACTGCAGATCTATATCTGTCATTCCGATTAACTGTGGGAGCCGGCTTGCCTGCGATAGCATCACCTCGGTTGTACTGAAAGACCGAGTCGTCTGTATCGCAGGCAAGCCAGCTCCCACATTAGATCGGTGCCACCTTCACTTGAGTGTTACACCGGGCGTCAGCGTCGCAGGCACTGCCAGACTTGGAGTCTCCAGCGACGCCACCGGATATGCACAATAATCCGCCGCGTAATACGCGCTGGCGCGGTGGTTGCCCGACGCTCCGACCCCACCGAACGGCGCGGTACTGGCGGCGCCGGTGAGTTGTTTGTTCCAGTTGACGATCCCGGCGCGGCTTTCCAGCCAGAATTGCTGGTAACGCGCTTCGGAATCCGACAACAAACCGGCCGCCAGGCCGTACTGCGTGTTGTTGGCCTCGGCAATCGCCGCTTCGAAATCAGCGTAGCGGATCACCTGCAACAGCGGGCCGAACAGCTCTTCATCTTCACGCTCGGTCACCTCGGTCACGTCGATGATGCCCGGGGTCAGCAATGCAGCCTGGTCCTGGGGCTGGGTCATTTCCAGCAACGCCACCGCGCCGTTGGCCAGCAGCAGCTCCTGGGCGTCCATCAAGGCTTTGGCAGCCGCGAGGGAAATCACCGAACCCATGAACGGCGCCGGCTGCCGGTCGAACGCACCGACTTCAAGGGTGGCGCTGACCGCCACCAGGCGCGCCAGCAAGGCATCGCCCCACGCGCCTTGCGGTACCAGCAAACGACGCGCACAGGTACAACGCTGGCCGGCGGAGATGAACGCCGACTGGATAATGGTGTAGACCGCCGCGTCCACATCGGCCACTTCGTCCACCACCAGCGGGTTGTTGCCGCCCATTTCCAAGGCCAGGATCTTGTCGGGGCGCCCCGAGAACTGTTGGTGCAGATGGTTGCCTGTGCGGCTGGAACCGGTGAAGAACAGACCGTCGATACCCGGGTTGGCCGCCAGGGCGATACCGGTTTCCCGCGCACCTTGCAGCAGGTTCAACACGCCCGCCGGCAAGCCGGCCTGGATCCAGCATTGCACGGTCAGCTCGGCCACCTTCGGCGTCAGTTCGCTGGGCTTGAACAACACGGTGTTGCCGGCCAGCAACGCCGGCACGATGTGCCCGTTCGGCAAGTGTCCCGGGAAGTTATAGGGGCCAAACACCGCCACCACGCCGTGGGGCTTGTGACGCAGCACGGCAGTGGCGTCGCCCAGGGGGCCGCTCTTCTCGCCGGTGCGTTCGCGGTAGCTCTGTACCGAGATGGCGATCTTGTTGGCCATACTGGTGACTTCAGTGGCCGACTCCCACAGCGGCTTGCCGGTTTCCTCGCCAATGCACTGGGCGATCTCATCGGCCCGGCTTTTCAGGGTGGCGGCAAAGGTCTCCAGAATCGCAATACGCTCTTCCAGCGGGCGCCGGGCCCAGGCCGGAAACGCTTGGCGCGCGGCCTGCACGGCGGACTCGACCTGCTCGACCGTGGCGCCATGACCGGCCCACAACACCTGCTGGGAAACCGGATTGCGCGACTCGAACAGTTCACCCTGGCCAGCCAGCCAGCTCCCAGCGATATACAACGAACTCATGACTTGGACTCCCGGGCAGCGGACAACGGTACGGCACGTACTTGATCACCCGCGATCAGTTGCAGGCGTTTGGCGGTGAGCGGGTCGACCACCAGCGTGCCTGCCGCCAGCCGTGCAGGGGCGGCGGTGATGCGGCAATCTTCACGTTTACGGTTATGGATCAGGAACGGGGTGGCATCGTCTCCCGGCGTGCCGATCGCCAGCACCAGGGTCTCGCTGTCGCGTACCGCGCGGATCTTGCTGGTTTCGCACTCCACCGCCGGGCCGGCGTCGAAGATGTCGACATAGCCTTGATAGCTGAAGCCTTCGCTCTTGAGCATGCTCAGCGCCGGCTCGGTGTCGGGATGCACCTTGCCGATCACGCTGCGCGCGTCCTCGGACAAAAAGCAGGTGTACAGCGGAAACTTCGGCATCAACTCGGCGATGAACGCCTTGTTGCCCACCCCGGTCAGGTAGTCGGCCTGGCTGAATTCCATCTTGAAGAAGTGGCGCCCCAGGCTTTCCCAGAATGGCGAACGCCCGACGTCATTGGACACGCCGCGCATCTCGGCAATGATCTTGTTGCCGAACAGTTGCGGGAACTCGGCGATGAACAGCATGCGCGCCTTGGCCAGCATGCGACCGTTGAGCCCGCTGCGGTAATCGGCATGCAGGAACAGCGAGCACAGCTCGGAATTGCCGGTGAGGTCGTTGGCCAGGAACAGCGTCGGAATCTCGCGGTAGATATTCAGTTCCTGGGACGCACTGACGGTCAGGCCCACCCGGAAGTTGTACCACGGCTCGCGCAGGCCGACGGCACCGGCGATGGCGGAAATGCCCACCACGCGGCCTTCGTCGTTTTCCAGCACGAACAGGTAGTCGGCATCGCCGCGCCCGGCGTCGCCGCGAAAGGTCTTTTCAGCCCAGCCCACTCGATGGGTCAGGCGCGCTTCATTGGCCGGCAAGGTGGTCAGGCCGGTGCCGGTGCTGCGCGCCAGATCAATCAGGGCGGGTAAATCGCTGCTGCGTACGGGACGAACGATCATGCTATCTCCTCGAACGGGCCGCTGTTGTCAGCCACCCGCAAAACTCCGCTTTTAAACCGCTACCAGGCGCACGCTCGCGCCTTCGCCGACGCCCAGGGCTTCCGCCGCTGCCAGGTCCAGAGTCACCGGCTTGCCGGGCGCGTAGTCCAGCTCCAGCATCACCGCGCGGTAATCCTGCAGTTGCGCGTTGCTCACCAGGTATTGGCGGCTCGCCCCCTTGACCATCTCGCCGATCTTCACCGGCACCACGCGGCTCTGGGCAATCGAGCGAATCCCCGAGACCCGGGCGTGCAGCGTCGGGCCACCGTCAAAGATGTCGATGTAGTGGTCGGTCTCGAAACCTTCGCGCATGAGGATGTCGAAGGTGATCTGCGCCCGTGGGTGCACCTGGCCCATGGCTTCCTGCGCCTCATCCGGCAGGAGCGGCACGTAGATCGGGTAGTGCGGCATCAGCTCGGCGAGGAAGGTGCGGCTTTTCAGCCCGCACAGGCGCTCGGCCTCGGCGTAGTTGAGGTCGAAGAAATTACGACCGATGGCGTCCCAGAACGGCGAGTCACCGTGCTCGTCGCTGTAACCGACGATCTCGGTCACCACCGAGTCGGCAAAACGCTCGGGATGGCTGGCGACGAACAGCAGACGGCCACGGGAATTGAGCTCCGACCACGGCGAACCCACCAGCTCGGGTTTCACGTAGAAACTGGTGAGCAGGCTGTTGCCCGTAAGGTCGTGGCACTGGGAAAGCACGTGGATCTTGTTGTGGATCTTCAGCTCGCGGGAGGCGTGCACGAAGGTCTCGTTGCGGAAACTGTAGAAAGGCTCGGAATAACCGGCCGACGCGACGATGGCCGAGCAGCCGGCGAGCTTGCCGGTCTCGGTGTCTTCGAGCACGAAGAAGTAGCTTTCTTCACCGTTGAAGCTCACCTCGGCCGCGAAGGACGCTTCGCTGGCCGCGATCTTGTCGCTCAGGCGTTCCACATCGTCCGGCAAGGAGGTGACACCAATCGGGCTGTCCGCAGCCAGACGCTGTACCTCGCCCAGATCAGCCATTTGCGCGGGGCGCATCACCAGCATGGTGTCACTCCTTAACTCGAAAACTCACAGAGGAAAAAATGCCGGACACACCGTCGGGACTCACCCGAAGACCAATGTGGGAGCGGGCTAGCCCGCGATAGCAGTTTGTCAGTTGATAGATCAGATGCTGATCCACCGCTATCGCGGGCAAGCCCGCTCCCACACTTGGAAACGGTCCGGCCAATAAATGTGTCGCTATCAGCCTTGCGTCAGCACCTTCACCGCACGCTCAAAACGGTCCAGGCCTTCCTGGATGTCCGCCTCTTCCACCACCAGGCTCGGGGCGAAGCGCACCACGTCGGGACCGGCTTGCAGGATCATCAGGTTCTCTTTTTCGGCGGCGTTGAACACGTCCTTGGCCTTGCCTTTGAACGCATCGCTCAGCACGCAACCGAGCAGCAGGCCCATGCCGCGCACTTCGGTGAAAATGCCGTATTGCTTGCCGATCTGCTCCAGGCGCGCCTTGAACTGATCATGCTTGGCCTTGACACCATTCAGCACCTCAGGGGTGTTGATCACGTCGATCACCGCCTCGGCCACTGCACACGCCAGCGGGTTGCCACCATAGGTGGTGCCGTGGGTGCCGACCACCAGGTGCTTGGCCAGCGCTTCAGTGGTGAGCATCGCGGCGATCGGGAAACCACCCCCCAGGCTCTTGGCGCTGGTGAGGATATCGGGCGTCACGCCGTAGTGCTGGTAGGCGAACAACTGACCGCTGCGGCCCATGCCGGTCTGCACTTCGTCGAACACCAGCAGCGCATTGTTGGCGTCGCACAGTTCACGGGCGCCTTGCAGGTAAGCCAGCTCGGCCGGCAACACGCCGCCTTCGCCCTGGATCGGCTCCAGCACCACGGCACAGGTCTTGTCCGAAACAGCGGCTTTCAGCGCTGCCAGGTCGTTATAAGGAACGTGGGTGATGCCGGTAATTTTAGGGCCGAAACCATCGGAGTACTTCGACTGGCCACCGACGTTGACGGTGAACAGGGTACGCCCGTGGAAGCTGTTCAGCGCGGCAATGATCTCGTACTTCTCGCTGCCGAAGCGGTCGAACGCGACGCGACGGGCCAGCTTGAATGCCGCTTCGTTGGCCTCGGCACCGGAGTTGCAGAAGAACACACGCTCGGCAAAGGTGGCGTCGATCAGCTTGTGCGCCAGGCGCAGGGCCGGCTCATTGGTGAAAACGTTGGAGACGTGCCACAGCTTGTTGGCCTGTTCGGTCAAGGCACCGACCAGCGCCGGGTGGGCGTGGCCCAATACGTTGACCGCGATGCCGCCGGCAAAGTCGATCAGCTCGCGACCCGCCTGGTCCCATACGCGGGAACCTTCGCCACGCACGGGGATGAACGCGGCGGGGGCGTAGTTGGGAACCATGACCTGGTCGAAATCGGCACGTTGCACCGGGGCTTGCTCAACGGACATCGGAGTCTCCTGAAGAGGAACGCCTGCCTGGAACTGGCGGGCGATGCAGGGATTGTAAGGACAGTTTTCAGTGCGGCCTTGTCGCCAAGCGACAACTTCTTATAGCGCCAACCCGCGATTTTGGCGGGTTTACGCCAATGCGACAAATAGCATCGCAATGGCGCAGTTTAAACTAACTATCTAAGGCCGGCGGCGTGAAACACGCTGATCTACTGAGGCGCTTTATTGTCCATCAGAGCTTCAGCATGCCTATACCCACTGCCCCCACCCAACCCGACAACCACTATCAGCCCCTCAAAAGCGCCATTCCAGCCTGGCTGGGCATGGCCTCCAGCGCCAAACGACAAGCACTGGCCCAAGCCACGCCGCGCCCCTTGCCGCCAGACGTCGAATTCAAGCGCCTCAACGCCGCTCACTGGCAGGCGCAAAATGCGGTGGATGACGCACTCAAAAGCGTAAAAAGCCCTCAGGCATTTGCCCAAGAGATGCTGGAACAGGCGCTGTCGACCCGCTACGGTCTGGACATCGACAGCACAGAGACCTTTCTGCACCTCTACATTCCCCTTAAAACACCTTGGTTTGGGATCCCGTCCGGCGGCGCACGCACCTGGACCGTGTCCCTGCTGGATGCCGCGCTGCATAACTTCGAACACGATGAAACCATGGAAGGCGCGTTCGAACCCGCCTCCACCTTCATCACCCGCCCCTCCGCCAGCGGGCAATTCAAAACCCTGCCAACCCTGCGACGAACCCTCACGGTCGACACGTTCACCAGCCTGTGCCGCGAACTCGACATCGGTGCAACATATCAGCGTTATCTGCGCGAGCAATTGGGCATGACCGAGCCGGTCAGCGCGGCAGTCCTGAAACTCAAAGTGGTCGCCAGCCAGAAAGCCGCCTTGCGTACAGCCTTGCGACTGGCACGCCTGCGCGGTGATATCCAGGACGATTACGCGCAGCAGATCGAACGCTTACTGCTGGGCCACAGCGACCTGAAACTGGGCGACCTGCCCCTGCGCTGCCAGGACTTGACCATGATGGGGGCACCGCTGAGCGGCATTCTGTTGCTCTCCCCCGATCTGGAACGCATCCGCTCAGTACCGCGCCTGCTGGCCTATGTGCCCGACGATCCGCAGCATCCCCTCAAAGAATATGCCTCGCCATTGGCCTTCAAGCAGGCCATCACGCAACAACTGCGCGACCCTGACTATCAAGCCTTTTTCAGCCGCTTTGTCGCCCACGAACACCGTGGTGTGTTTTTCGCCGGCCTGAGCCAGCGCCTGGGGCGAATCACCTGGCATCCCCCCAAACCCGGCAGCGGCCTGGCCCCCTGGCGAATGCAACCGACTGACGACCCCAAGTTGCAATTTGTCGTCACACCAATCAACGGTGACGTGTGGCTGCACCTGTATCAGCAGAAACTCAACCAAATCCTCAACGATGCGCGCAGCCAGGCGGTGGCGACCGCCGATGTCGATCGCAAGGCCCGCTGGGCGCTGTGGGACTCCTTTGTGAACGTGGCAGCATCGATCCTCAACGCCGCGCTGTTGGTCGTCACGCCGTTCATTCCCGGGCTGGGCGAGTTGATGCTGGGCTACATGGCCTATCAACTGCTCGACGAGGTATTCGAGGGGGTAGTCGATTGGGCCGAAGGTGATACACGTGAGGCCTTCAGCCATTTGATGAGCGTTCTCCAATCGCTGGTGGAACTGGGCGGCTTCGGCGTCGGCAGCACGATTGGCGTGGCGGAGTTACGTAAAGCGTTGCCCGAGAAGGTGGTCAAATTCATCGAGCGCTTCAAGCCGGTGACCCTGGCCAACGGCAATACACGCTACTGGAAGCCTGACCTGTCACCCTATCAACGTGACCTCAGCCTGCCGTCAGGCACGAGCCGTAATGAGCACGGCCTGCACAGTGTACGCGGTGAATCGATGCTGGCACTGGAGAGCAAACTGTACGCCGTGGAAAAAACCGCCAACAGCGCGCATTACAGGATCAAACACCCCACACGCCCCGACGCTTATGCCCCTCTGGTGCGTCACAACCACGCAGGCGCCTGGCACACCGAGCTGGAGCGCCCACTGCAATGGGACCGCGCCACCCTGTTGCGCCGTCTGGGCCACAAGGCGCAGGGGCTGAGCGACGCAGATCGCGAACTCGCCCTGAGCCTGAGTGGCGTGCAGGAAAACGCGCTGCGCAAGATGCACGTTGATTGCCAACCCGTGCCGCCCCTGCTTGACGACAGCCTGGCGCGCCTGCGCATCGACCGCGAGCTCCAGCAGTTGATCGATAACCTGCGCAGTGACGCCCCCGAGGCGTGGCGCAGCATCGACCCCCAGGACCTGCTGCAACTGCTGACCACCCACGGCAACTGGCCGCCCGGCAAATCGCTGCGTGTTCTCAACGCTCAGGGTCAAGTCACTTGGAGGTTTGGCGATCAGACCAAACCTGCGGTGCAAATCCACGAGGCCCAGCTGAAAAACGACGATCTGCTCAGGGCGGTCCTCGAACGCCTGACACCGGATGAACTGCGTACCCAGTTCAGCGAACGCATCGGTGATCCGCAACTGAGCCTGGACACCCGCACCCGCCATCTGCGCAAACGCCTGGCAGAACAGGCCGAACGCCATCGCGCGTCGTTGTTCGACTCACGTTACGGTGTGCTGGGCTACGCCACAACGCCTTACACCCGACAGTTGCTGGAAAGCACGCCCGGGTTGCCGGTGAGCGTGGCAGACCGGCTGGTGAGCGACGCAAGCGGCGCGGAGCTGGAGGCCATGGACCAGCGACGCACCCCACCCCGCCTGGCTGACCTGGCCCAGGCCGCGCTCCAGGAAGTGCGGCTCAACCGTGCCTACGAAGGCCTATATCTGGACTCGCAGCAGAGCGTCGACACGGACCGGCTGGCCCTTAACACCCTGCGACTGCTGCCGGGTTGGTCGGACCAGGTTTACCTGGAAGCCCGGCACCTCAGTGTCGATGGCGCGTTGTGGAATGCCATTGGCCCGGCTGACGCGCCTGTCCGCAGGACACTGGTTCGCCTCGACTCGGGCCTGTACGCCCCGTACGAAGGCAGTCACGCACTGTTCGGCGAAACCGACCTGTACGGCGCCATTCTGCACGCCCTGCCCGATGCACAACGAAAAGCACTGGGCATCGAAATCCATGACGGACTCAAGCTGCGCCAGCACCTGGCCCGGGGCCCCTTGGCACGCGACACGTTGCGCGTGCTGCTCGACACACCCAAGGCCGAACCCATGCGCATCGAAACCCTGCGACTGCTCGGCAACACCGAAGGCTACGCCGGCGAAGCCCCGGCCCCAGCCCAGCCGCCCACACTGCAACAGCGCGCGCGGACGCTGTTTCCCATTCTGCAAGAGCAACAGATCCAACAGTTTATCGATCACTTGCAAGCGCACCCCGGCGGTACGGATGCAGCCCTCACGGCACTGGAGGCCGACTACGCGCAACTCGAGTCGTCGCTATCGGACTGGCAGCAAAACATTCCGGCACAACATCCCCGCACCGGCACCCCTCTCAGTGCGGGCCGGCGCCGCTACGAGCGGCAAAACCGCCGCCACATTGCCGAGCAGATACGGCGCAGCTGGCGCCGCGAAACCGAGGCCGACAACTACTACGAGGACCCTGCGCGTGACGGGTTCACACTGCGCCTTGAATGGCCAATCCTGGGTGAACTGCCCGAGTTGGGCAATGAGCTGGCACACATCTCGTTTCTGTCGATCCTGGGCGCCGAAGGTACCTTGGGGGTCGCACGTTTTATCGAACGATTTCCTCGTGTGCGGCACCTGGAAATCCGGGAGATTCCCCTCACCGAATGGCCGTCCGCAATCAACACGTTGCCAAACCTGCGTGTCTTGAGCCTGGACAATTGCCATATCACCCTGACCGCCGAAAGCGCCGCGCGCCTGGCAACGATGAGCCGCCTGGAAGCGTTGAACCTGCACCAGAACCCCCTGGGCCAGGTACCGGATGTTCAAGCGATGCGCGATCTGCAAGTACTCGACCTGTCCAGTACCGGGATTGATCGAATACCCACCGGCCTGCTGAACCTGCAGAACCTGGAAACGGTTTTCCTGAGTGGCAACCGCATCCGCGAACTCCCGCCCATGCTGTTCGATCTGTCGCCCTCGATCAGTCAGCGTTTCGACCTGTCCGACAACCCATTTTCGTTGCTCACACTGGAGCGCATCAAAACCTACTATCAGCGTCATGCCACTTACTGGGAGGCCGACGCCGCCGACGTCGACCGGCGGGATACGCGCCTGCTGTTCCCTTCGCTCAATAACGATGAGGTCAACAAGTTCATCTTCAGTCTGCCCGGGGATATCGAAGCCGGCAGGCGCGAACTGGCACGATTGGCCGATGAGTTGCAAACCCTGCTCAAAGAGCTGGCCCAGTGGTCGAGCCAGGCAGAGTTGCCGGACCTTGAACAGGCCAGACGGCAGGCCCTGCATCGCCTGCTGGAAAAAAGTTGGCGTCGGGAAACGCCGCAGGACACACAACAGGTGCATGTGCTATCGCTGCCCCCAGTCCTGGCTGGAGACCTGCCTGCGCTGAGTGCCAGGTTCAAGCATATTGGCTACCTGAACATCGACGGCAATCGCGGTCCTTTAGTGCCCAATGACTTTCTCAAGAGCTTTACGGCACTGGATATTCTCGGTATCCAGAACGCAAAACTGGGGGATATTCCACCATCGGTATTCGACTTGCCCTCGCTCACGCACCTGGATCTGTCACGCTGCGGCGTCACCCTGTCAGAGGCCAGCCGCCAGGCGCTGGCAGGCATGACCCGCCTGGAACACCTGGACCTGGCCCACAACCCGCTGGGTCTCGTGCCGGACTTCCGTCAGTTGACCCGCCTCAAGGGTGTCATGCTGCAAGACACCGGCCTACGACAAATTCCTCCAGGCTTGCTGACCCAAGACCGGTCCATGGCCATCAACCTGAGCTTCAACGCCATCGAAGAGCTGCCCGATACCAGCATCACGCTGCCTGTCACGGCAACCCACAACGTCAACCTCTACGCCAACCCGCTATCGCGCCGCAGCCTTGAGCTGATCAAGACCTACTGCCAACGCACCGGAGAGTTTTTCAATGTCCAAAGCCCGCTGGCCGAACGCGAAAAAGTCGAGGCGCTCTACCCGCTGCTGCTGGAGAACGAAGCGAATCGTTTTGTCTTCATGCTGCCCGGCGCCATGGACGATGTCGCCGGGCATCTCACACGCCTTGAGGCCGAGTACACACAACTGACCACCGACCTTCAGGAATGGGTCGTGGATGTACCGCAGCGTCACCCGATCCTGAATGTCGCGCTGGATGACGCCACCCTAGCCCGGGAACAACTGGAACGAGGTAACTTCAAGACCCTGCTGGAACAAGCCTGGCGCCGCGAAAGTGCGGAAGACGAAGAAAACCTCGAGGATGAACTGACCCATAGCCTGAGCCTCGACACCCCGATTCTGGGCGCGTTGCCGCAACTGAGCGCGCGTTTTGAACATATCTCGCGATTCGAATTCACCGGGAACGGCACCACCACTTCTCTGGACGGCACGCTAAGGTGTTTTCCCAACCTGCAAACCTTGAACGTACACAATTGCGCCCTGGGGACGTTGCCTGATGCACTGTTCAGCATGCCCAAACTGTCCACCCTTGAACTGAACGACTGCGCCATCAGCCTGACAGCCGACACCGCGCGCGCTTTCGCCGACTTGAGCAGCCTGGACATCGTCGACATGAGCCACAACCCTCTGACCCTGCCCCCCGATGTCAGTGGCATGAACCAGTTGGCCTCCCTGCACCTGCGAAGTACGCACATTCGCACAGTGCCGCCCGGAGTGTTCCAACTGGCCGAACTGCAAACGCTGGACTTGAGCCAAAACCAGATCTCGGAGATCCCCGCCGACCTGCTGGAAATGATCCCCCCCTTCGATGGCGACTGCGATTTGAGCGGTAACCCGCTGTCAGCCCAAAGCCTGAACTACCTCAGGCGCTACTTCGAGCGCACGGGCATTGAGTTTCAGGTGGGCGAAGCTACACGGGATGAACAAGGCAACCCACTCCCACAGCCGCTTGCGCCGATGCAGGAAGAATGAGGTGACTCAGCCCCGCTCGGCGGGCACCGACGACAGCTCGAACGGGCTGCTGCTGCGCCGCTGGTTGCGGTCTTCGCGAGGGGTGGCGCCAAAGAAGTTGCGGTAGGCACTGGAGAAGTGCGGCCCCGAGGAGAAGCCGCACGACAGGCCGATCTGGATGATCGACTTGCTGGTCTGCATAAGCATCTGGCGCGCCTTGTTCAGACGCAATTCCAGGTAGTACTGGCTGGGGACGCGGTTGAGGTATTGCTTGAAGATGCGTTCGAGTTGTCGTCGCGACACGCATACATGCTGGGCAATTTCGTCGGTGGTCAGCGGTTCTTCGATATTGGCTTCCATCAACAGCACCGCCTGGGTCAGCTTCGGATGGCTGGAGCCCAGGCGGTTTTGCAGCGGAATACGCTGGCGCTCGCCGCCTTCGCGGATTCGCTCCACCACCAGCTCTTCGGAAACAGCCCCGGCCAGCTCGGCACCGTGGTCACGGGCCAGCACCGCCAGCAGCAGGTCGAGTACCGACATGCCGCCGCAGGCGGTCAAGCGGTCGCGGTCCCAGTCGAACAGATGGCTGGTGGCAATGACCTTGGGGAAGCGCTCGGCGAAATCGTCCTGCCAACGCCAGTGCACGGCGGCGCGGTAGCCGTCGAGCAGACCGAGCTGGGCCAATGGATAAACGCCGGCGGACAAGCCGCCGATCACACACCCGGCGCGCACCAACTGCTTGAGGGCGGTGCTCAGTTGGGAGGCGACCACGGTCGGCGGCTCGTCCGCCAGCAGGAACAGTTTCTGGAAACCTTCGAGCTTTCCGGCCCATGCCTCGCCCGGCAATTGCCAGGCGCCGTCGGTGGCAGGCTCGGCGAGCAGGAACGACAGCTCGTACACCACCTCCGGATGCACCCGCTGCGCCACGCGTAAGGCCTCCTCAGCCAGCGCAAGCGTCAGTGCCTTTGTGCTGGGCCAGATCAGGAAACCAATTTTATGGGCGGTCATGGAGTGCTATCCGAAGCGAGTAACGGTAATGAAGACAAAGGCCAATGCTAGCCCGGAAACCAAAACAAATCTCAAAACAAACTGCGATCAAAGGTGGGAGCTGGCTTGCCTGCGATAGCGGTCATCAGTGGGCAAATCTGTTTCTGATAGACCGTTATCGCAGGCAAGCCAGCTCCCACAGGGGATCCAGGCCAAACTCAAGACTGTGGAGCATGCACTACTTAAGTGCACAAAAGCAGCCTTGATTATTTCAAGCTGCCGGACAGGAACTGCTTGAGGCGCTCCGACTGCGGGTTCACCAGCACTTCACGCGGGTTGCCACGTTCTTCGACGATGCCTTTGTGCAAGAACACCAACTGGTTGGACACTTCACGGGCAAAGCCCATTTCGTGGGTCACCACCACCATGGTACGGCCTTCCTGGGCCAGGTCCTGCATCACCTTGAGCACTTCGCCGACCAGCTCGGGGTCCAGTGCCGAGGTGGGTTCGTCGAACAGCATCACCTCGGGCTCCATCGCCAGGGCACGGGCGATGGCCACGCGCTGCTGTTCGCCACCGGACATATGCCCGGGGAACGCATCCTTACGATGACCCACGCCGACTTTGGCCAAGTAATGCTCGGCCTTTTCGCGGGCCTCTTTTTTCGACACGCCCAATACATGCACCGGCGCTTCCATCACGTTTTCCAACGCGGTCATGTGTGACCACAGGTTGAAATGCTGGAACACCATCGACAAGCGCGAACGCATGCGTTGCAACTGCTTGGGATCGGCGGCCTTCATGGCGCCGTCCTTGTTGGCCACCAGTTTCAGCTCTTCGTTGTTGAGCAGAATCTTGCCGGCGTGGGGCTGCTCCAGCAGGTTGATGCAGCGCAAAAAGGTACTTTTGCCCGAACCACTGGAACCGATGATGCTGATCACATCACCGGCCGCGGCGGCCAGGGACACGCCTTTGAGCACTTCATGACTGCCATAGCGTTTATGCAGGTCTTGGACTTCAAGTTTGTACATGCGGTCGGTTCTCACAAAAACAGGTGGTCAGTCGTTGAGCAAGCGCCCGTGACGCAGCGCTTCGCGCCCCGCCACCTTGGCCAGCCAGAAACCCGCTTGGGCATAACGCAGCCGTTCAACGGCAAACAACACCCCGGACGTACCCGCGCGCACGATGCTCACGCGGTCGGTCAGGGGATCGATCACTTCAAACAAGGGGTCGCCCGCCTCCACCCGATCACCGGCTTGACGCAGGTAACTGATGACGCCGGCGTGGGGGGCGAAGAGCAATTCGGTGCCTTCGAACGGCACGCCTTCGCAGGGTTCGTGTTGCGGCGCAGGCCATTCACCCTTGATCAGGCCCTGCTCGGCGAGGAACGCGAGGATGCCCTCGGCATGAAAGATCGCCTCGTCGCGGCCGGTATCGGCTTGGCCGCCCAGCTCCAGGGTCGTCGCCAGACAAGCCAAAGGCACCTGCGCCTGCGGGAACAGGCGCGACAACCGCAACCACGGCAGCGAACAGGCCTCATCGAACGAGCTGCCACCGGAGTCTTCCGCCAGCAGGCCGACCTTCACGTTCAGGTGCGCCGACAGTGAACGCCACTGCGGCCAGTGCTGCGGCAGCGCGTACATGTGCAGCGCAGCCTCGGCATCGCAATGCAGGTCGAGCACCACATCGGCGGTGCAGGCATGGCTCAGCAACAGGCGCTGCATGCCTTGCAATTGGCTGCTCGGCTCGGGCAGCGCGTCGAGTACGTCGGCCATGGCCTGGCGGATCAGGCGCACGTTGGCGTGGGGATCATCTCCCAGTTTTCCGTCGACCCGCGCCGCCACTGGTTCGCTCAGCTCGACGAAATCGCGATTGAAATTCTTGCCGCTGCCAATCTCGAAACGCCCCTGATGACTGCCTTGCAGCAACTGGCCCAAGCCCATTGGATTGGCTACCGGCACCAGCTCGATCACGCCGTTGAGGGCGCCTTGTGCTTCCAGCTCGGCGAGGCGTTTTTTCAGCTCCCAGGCGGCGCGCATGCCCGGCAACTCATCGGCATGCAGGCTGGCCTGGATATAGGCCTTGCGCTCGCCACTGCCGAAGCGAAACACGCTCAGTTGGCGCTCGCAGCCCAGGTGCCCCCAGGGCAACAGGTGATCGATACGTTCCATATCAATGCTTCCGTGGAGCCAGGTAGCTCAGCCAGCGGCGCTCGGCCAACTTGAACAGGCGCACCAGGATGAAAGTGAGGCACAGGTAGAAAACACCGGCGGTGATATATGCCTCGAACGGCAGGTAGAACTGGGCGTTGACCGTGCGCGCGGCACCGGTGATGTCGATCAGGGTGACGATGGAGGCCAGGCTGGTGGTCTGCAGCATCATGATCACTTCGTTGCTGTACTGCGGCAGCGCACGGCGCAGGGCCGACGGCAACAGGATGCGGCGGTACAGCTTGTAGCGCGACATGCCCACGGCCTTGGCCGCTTCGATTTCACCATTGGGCGTGGCCTTGAGGCTGCCGGCGATGATCTCGGCGGTGTAGGCGCTGGTGTTGATCGCAAAGGCCAGGCACGCACAGAACGTGGCACTGGACAACAGCGGCCACAGGACGCTTTCGCGCACCACTTCGAACTGCGCCAGGCCATAGTAGATCAGGAACAGCTGCACCAGCATCGGCGTGCCGCGAATCACATAGGTATAGAGCCAGGCGGCGCCATTGACGACCGGCTGCTTGGACACCCGCATCAAGCCCAGGGGCAAGGCAGCGAGCAGGCCGAAGAACAGCGAAATGGCGAGCAGTTTCAGGGTGGTCAGCAGGCCGCCAAGGTACAGCGGCATGGCCTCCCAGATGACGTTGTAGTCGAAGATCATAGATCAGCCGCCCTTACGCCTACCGAGTAGCGCTTCTCAAGATGACGCAGCGCCAGCAACGAGACGCTGGTAATCACCAGGTACATCGCCGCCACTGCGAGGAAGAAGGTAAAAGGCTCGCGGGTGGCGTCTGCCGCCTGCTTGGCCTTGAACATCATGTCTTGCAGGCCCACCACCGAAATCAGCGCGGTGGCCTTGGTGAGGACCAGCCAGTTGTTGGTGAACCCGGGGATCGCCAGACGGATCATCTGCGGCACCATCACCCGGAAAAACACCTGAAAGCTGCTCATGCCATACGCCAGGCCGGCTTCAGCCTGCCCCTTGGGAATGGCCATGAAGGCGCCACGGAAGGTTTCCGACAGGTAGGCGCCAAAGATGAAACCCAGGGTGCCGATACCGGCGGCCAGGGGGTTCAAGTCAATGTAGTCGTCATAGCCGAGCATCGGCGCGACGCGGTTGAGCAGGTCCTGACCGCCGTAGAAAATCAGCAGGATCAGCACCAGGTCGGGGATCCCGCGGATCACCGTGGAGTACAGGTCACCCAGCCAGGCCAGCCAACGCACCGGCGACAGGCGCAATGCAACCCCGATCAGACCCAGAACAATGGCCAAGGCCATGGACGACAAGGCGAGCTGAAGCGTCAACCATGCGCCATCGAGGATGACGGCCCCGTAGCCTTTCAACATGATTCAGGTCCTCGAAAAGGGGGATGAAAAAATGGCGCAAACCTCAGGAATTCTGTTGCTTGCGCCATTTGGGACAGACAGCTGCGACGATTTACTTGGCGTCAGCGCCGTAGATATCGAAATCGAAGTACTTGTCCTGGATCTTTTTGTACTCGCCGTTGGCACGGATCGCGGCAATGGCTGCGTTGATGCGGTCCAGGTTTTCCTTGTCGCCCTTGCGTACCGCGATGCCGACACCGTCACCGAAGTATTTGACGTCGGTGAACGCCGGGCCGACGAACGCGTAGCCTTTGCCCGCGTCGGTCTTCAGGAAACCGTCCTGCAGCAGGGTCGCGTCAGCCACGGTACCGTCGAGACGACCGGCTTGAACATCCAGGTAGATTTCGTTCTGGGTGCTGTAAGGAACGATGGTGGCACCCTTTGGAGCCAGCACTTCCTTGGCGAAACGGTCGTGGATCGAACCGCGCTGCACGCCGATCTTCTTGTCTTTCAACTCGACCAGGCTGTCGCTGACGGTGGTGCCTTCCTTCAACACCAGGCGCGCCGGGGTCAGGTAGTAGCGGGTGGTGAAGTCCACGGACTTCTTGCGGTCGTCGGTGATGGACATGGACGACAGGATCGCGTCGATCTTGCGCACTTTCAGCGCCGGGATCAGGCCGTCGAACTCTTGTTCGACCCAAGTACACTTGACGTCCATCTGCTTGCACAGCGCATTGCCGATGTCGTAGTCAAAACCCACGATGCTGCCATCCGGTGCCTTGGAGGCAAACGGAGGGTAAGCCGCTTCGATACCAATTTTCAGAGGCTTGCCTTCGGCGAAAGCCTGCATGGACAGCACGGACAGCGCCAGGGCGCCCAACAGCACGAGTTTCTTCATCTTGGGACTCCATCGGTATAGGGCAAAACAGCAGTATGAGCCATGGCCCACGATGCGACGTAAGGGAAACCGAATAGCGGTGCTGCGTCTTACACCGGATACACACCGGAGACGACGAGCGAGTGATCGGCATTCTAACGACAGGCCGGAAGCCGATATTTCCTCAATGCGACAACAATTTACAGAAGCATTGAGAAAGCGGATCCAGCTCATTGACAGTCTCTGGATTTTATGCAGAGACAAAAGACATTAAACCTGCTGATGCTGCAAATTGCGGGCCTATTATTCGCAAACCCTTCTAGCACGGCAAGTCTGGCGTTTAATCTAATTTCCAGGCATGTCTAAAACGCGGTTTTCAGACGCGCAGGCGTAGCACTTTGCCTCATGTTTGAGCGTGGGGTTACACATTCAGGGTCGGCGGTAACATTCGGAAACTTCCCACGAGAGAAACCGATATTTATTGGCCTCTGTGTTGAGTAAGGCCGTCAGACAGCTCACCGACCCTGATTTGAAATGCAATCCAACTGTGGGACCCGGTTTTTTCAGTGGTATCGAACTGCGTCCCACAAAAAAGCCCCACCCGGCTTACACCGAATGGGGCCTTACCTGACCAACCTCGTGTTACGCGACGTTCATGGTCTTGTGCGTATCGATCAAATGCGCCACCACTCCCGGGTCTGCCAGGGTGGAGATATCGCCCAAGCCCTCGTACTCACCCGTGGCGATCTTGCGCAAGATACGGCGCATGATTTTGCCCGAACGGGTCTTCGGCAAGCCCGGCGCCCACTGGATCACGTCCGGCGAGGCAATCGGCCCGATTTCCTTGCGCACCCAGTTCTTCAGCTCCAGGCGCAGCGCTTCGTTGGGTTCTTCGCCATTCTTGAGGGTGACATACACATAGATGCCTTGGCCCTTGATGTCATGCGGGACACCCACCACCGCCGCCTCGGCGACTTTCGGGTGCGCGACCATGGCGCTCTCGATCTCGGCGGTGCCCATGCGGTGGCCGGACACGTTCAACACGTCATCCACGCGCCCGGTGATCCAGTAGTAACCGTCCTCGTCGCGGCGCGCACCGTCGCCGGTGAAGTACATGCCACGGAAGGTCTTGAAGTAGGTATCCACGAAGCGGTCATGGTCGCCGTACAACGTACGGGCCTGGCCTGGCCACGAGTCGAGGATCACCAGGTTGCCTTCAGCGGCACCTTCGATCAGGTTGCCCAGGTTGTCCACCAGTGCCGGCACCACGCCGAAGAATGGCCGCGCCGCCGAACCCGGCTTGAGCGCATGGGCGCCCGGTAGCGGGCTCATCATGTTGCCGCCGGTTTCGGTCTGCCACCAGGTGTCGACGATCGGGCAACGGGATTGGCCGACGTTCTTGTAGTACCAGTCCCAGGCTTCCGGATTGATCGGCTCACCCACCGACCCCAGCAAGCGCAGGCTGCTGCCGTTGGCACCTTCCACGGCGGCGGTGCCGGAGGCCATCATGGCGCGGATGGCGGTCGGTGCGGTGTAGAGAATGTTGACTTGGTGCTTGTCGACGATCTTCGCTACCCGAGTGATGTCCGGATAGTTCGGCACACCTTCGAACAGCAGCGTGGTCGCGCCGTTGGCCAACGGACCGTAGACAATATAGGTGTGGCCGGTGACCCAACCGACGTCGGCGGTGCACCAGTAGATCTCGCCCGGGCGGTAGTCGAACACGCGCTCATGGGTCAGGGACGCATACAGCAGGTAGCCGCCGGTGGTGTGCTGCACGCCTTTGGGCTTGCCGGTTGAACCGGAGGTATAAAGGATGAAAAGGGCTTCTTCGGCGCCCATTTCTTTGGGTGCGCACACAGTGCCCGCCACTTTCATCAAGTCTTCGTACCAGATGTCGCGGTGCTGGTTCCACTTGATGTTGCCATTGGTGCGCTTGCACACGATGACTTTCTGGATGCTGCTGGTTTCCGGATTGGTCAGGGCGTCGTCGACGTTGGCCTTGAGGGAAATCTTCTTACCGGCGCGGATGCCTTCATCTGCGGTGATCACCACCTTCGACTTACAGTCGATGATGCGACCGGCCAGGGCTTCCGGCGAAAAACCACCAAACACCACGGAATGAATCGCACCGATGCGGGTACAGGCCAGCATGGCCACCACTGCTTCGGGAATCATCGGCATATAGATAGTCACCACATCGCCGCGGTGTACGTCCTGACCACGCAGGGCGTTGGCGAACTTGCAGACTTCTTCGTGCAGTTCGCGGTAGGTGATGGTGCGGCTTTCGGAAGGGTCATCGCCTTCCCAGATGATGGCCGCCTGGTCGCCGCGCTCGGCAAGGTGACGGTCCAGGCAGTTGTAGGAAACGTTCAGGGTGCCATCAGCGAACCACTTGATGTCGACATGGTGATCGTCGAACGAGGTCTGCTTCACCGTGGTGAAAGGCTTGATCCAGTCGAGGCGCTTGGCTTGCTCGCGCCAGAAACCATCGGGGTTGACCACCGACTGCTGGTACATGGCCTTGTAGGTCGCCTCGTCGGTCAGCGTGTTGGCTGCTACTTCGGGGCGAACGGGGTACAGGGAAGCCGCACTCATCTTTCTTACCTCGGTGACATAGTTGTTGTTGTATGGCCCTGTTGTAGCCGGGGGCGCCCCATAGAACCATTCGACGATGGTAGTAACAAGCCCCTACATTTTGCCCTGCTATCCCCCTGCGCCGCTCTGGCCCGCGCCCCGTGGCGCTTTGCGGGTTTATGAAAAAAGCTTTACCACGGGATTGTTACAAAAACGGCCAACAGTGTTTATCAAAAGCACGGGTATATGAATATAACCCGCACGCCTAAAATCAACTCCGCCAACAAGGCACCGCGATTAACAACGCAACAGCCCCCACGAAGGCAACGTTAATCCGAACTTTCCAACTCTCTAGTTACACACGTGGCCTCACAAGGGCCCCGTGCTCCCTTTCGACCGTAAAAAGGTAAATACGCAATGAAAGCTTTAGTAGTCATGGCCCTCAGCAGCTTGTGCGCCACCGCCGCCCTGGCCGACGAAGCCCCGACCGAACTGGCCGGCCAGAACCCCCCGATTGTCGAGGACTACACCTACAGCACCCACCTCGACGTAGCCAAAGTTTTATCCATGAGCACTATTCCGGAAGTATGCGAAGTTGTGCCGGTGAAGATGGAATATGAAGACTCCCACGGCCAGCGGCACATTCTTAATTATCAAGTGATGGGCAACGGTTGCTCTAACGGCTAATAACGTCTCAAGTTCGAATCAAACCCGGATCTTGGCCGCCGCAAGAAATCGTTCTTGCGGCCAAGGACCAATCCCGGCCATACCTCAATCCAAATGTGGGAGCTTGCTCGCGAAAGCGATAGCCGCCACACCACTGCAATCAGCAAAAGCCACCATTCTCCAGCCCCAACAAAATACCTCCACCGCCCATCACCCCGCCAACCCCGTGTAAACCCTCACTCTGGCTCAAATAGCAGGCTTTTTGTCCGCGATCCGTGACCATCCCCCCCAACACAAACCGCTTTTTTTCCCCTACAATGCGCGGGTAAATCGGGCCTGCAATATCCCTTTACACAGGGATGAAGAGCCAGACCTGAGGCATCCCGCTGGAGCAAGCGTCCACCGCTCCGCACCTCAAGCCTCACGCAGAGCACCCGAACACCCAATTGCGTTTAATGCGTGCACAAGCTGCAACAAACGATTCCTTAAGATCCACCGCGGCCTCAGGGCCGTGTGACACCCCACCATCCGGTTTCACACGGGCACCTTTGAGCCCTCACGCAGGAGACGACACGTCATGCTGAGCTGGGACGAATTCGACAAAGAAGATGAAGGCGAAGTAGCCACCAAAGGCACCACCGCCACCCAAAACGCCGAAGCCACCATGGACCGTCTCGACGGTGCCGGTGCCGCCGCCGCCGTTGAGGCCCGCGCCGTCACCGCCAGTGACTCCGCCGCCATCATCCGCGCCAAGGCCGCCCTCGACAAACTCGACATCGCCG
>NZ_JBSVVZ010000025.1:0-85108 GCF_054071875.1 Pseudomonas sp. SDO524_S393
GGACTTGAAATACGGTCACCTGTGGGAGCTGGCTTGCCTGCGATGGCGGTGTATCAGGCAGTGATGAGTCAGCTGACAGACCGCTATCGCAGGCAAGCCAGCTCCCACACTGACTGCATTTTCAAATCAGGGTTGGTAGACGCGCTGGAAGCCTTCGCGGATCTTGTCTTCCGGCAACTCATCGGCAATAAACACAATCACACTTTCCCGCGCTTCGCCCTCTTCCCACTCCGTGTCCCAATCAAAGCCGTAGAGCTTGAGCACGCCCTGAAACACCATGCGCCGGTCTTCCCCGGCAATATTCAGCACACCTTTGTAACGCAGCAACTGCTTTCCGTGGTCTTCCAACAGCTCGTTCATAAACTCGCTGAGCCGGTTGATATCCAGCGGCTGGTCGGTGCGCAGCACCAGGCTCGAAATGCGGTCGATGGACGGCGCGGCGCTGACCGGGCGCAAGCTCATGCCGGCGTTGAGGTTGAAACCGCGCACATCCAGCAGTTCGGCCAAATCGATCTGGCCATGATCGACCACACGGATCGGCGCACGGCGGTTGATGCGAGTGAGGCGCCCGCTGAGCGCGTCAAAGGTGGCGTCATCCACCAGATCGCGCTTGCTCACCAGCAGCCGATCGGCAAAGCCGATCTGGGCCTGGGCAATGGTTTGGGTCAGATGATGCTCGGCATGGGCCGCGTCCACCAGAGTGATGATGCCGTCGAGGATGTAACGCTCGCGCAGTTCTTCATCAATGAAAAAGGTCTGCGCCACCGGGGCCGGGTCGGCGAGGCCGGTGCATTCGATCACCAGGCGGTCGAAGGCGATCTCGCCGCTGTCCAGACGCTCCAGCAACAGGTAGAGGGCTTTGGTCAGGTCGGTGTGGATAGTGCAGCACACGCAGCCGTTGGACAGGGTCATGACCTGTACCGGCTCTGCGCCCAGGAGCTGGGTGTCGATACCGGCATCACTGAATTCGTTTTCGATGACCGCGATCTTCAGGCCGTGCTCGGCCTTGAGCAGATGGCGCAGCAAGGTGGTCTTGCCGGCACCGAGGAAGCCGCTGAGGACTGTGACCGGAATGGGAGAGGACAAAATGCAGTTCTCCTTGAAGGAATACAAAAACAAATGTGGGAGCAGACCCCTGTGGGAACCGGGCTTGCCCGCGAGGCAGACACCTCGGTGTTTCAGTCACACCGAGGCAATGCCATCGCAGGCAAGCCAGCTCCCACAGAAGCCCGCTCCCACAGGGGTATTGCGTTAACTCAACAGCACTTTGGCCCACCCTTGCCACCGTAACGGGCTTCCTGGCGCTCCCGGAAGAACGCCTCGTAGTCCATCACCGGTTTGTCCGGGTGTTTGGTTTGCATATGCTCGACGTACGTGTCGTAGTCGGGCATGCCGACCATCAGGCGGGCGGCCTGACCGAGGTATTTACCGAGGCGACTGAGGTCATTGAACATGGCTGCAATCCTCGATCACGCGTCCGGCAGGGCCTGGAACGGGGCTTCTTTATCCGTACGTTCTTTGTTGCCCCAGGCGGCGACACCGACCTTGAGCGCGTAGAACAGGATGCTGAACACCACGAACAGGAACAGCGCGGTCAGCGTTGCGTTGGTGTAGGCGTTGAAGATCACGTGCTGCATCTGGTCGATGCTCTTGGCCGGGGCCAGGATCTGGCCGTTGGCCAGGGCATCGCTGTACTTCTTGGCCAGGGACAGGAAGCCGATCGCCGGGTTGGCGTCGAACAGCTTGATGAAGCCCGCCGTGGTGGTGCAGATCAACAGCCAGACCGCAGGCAGCAAGGTCACCCAGATGTAGCGCTGGCGTTTCATTTTGATCAGCACGACGGTGCCGAGCATCAGCGCGATACCGGCCAGCATCTGGTTGGAGATGCCGAACAGCGGCCACAAGGTGTTGATGCCGCCCAACGGGTCGATCACACCTTGATACAGCAGGTAACCCCACATGGCCACGCAACCGGCAGTCGCGATCAGGTTGGCGGTCCAGGATTCGGTGCGTTTCAGCGCCGGCACGAAGGAACCCAACAGGTCTTGCAGCATGAAGCGACCGGCACGGGTACCGGCGTCGACGGCGGTCAGGATGAACAGCGCTTCGAACAGAATCGCAAAGTGGTACCAGAACGCCATGGTGTTTTCACCCGGCAGCACACTGTGCAGGATCTGCGCGATACCGACCGCCAGGGTCGGCGCACCGCCGGCACGGGCCAGGATGGTGGTCTCACCGATGTCATGGGCCACGGCCTGCAGCGCTTCCGGAGTAATTGCAAAGCCCCAGCTGCTGACGGTCTGCGCCACGGCGGCCACATCTGCGCCCACCACGGCGGCAGGGCTGTTCATGGCGAAGTACACGCCTGGCTCGATCACCGACGCGGCAACCATCGCCATGATGGCCACGAACGACTCCATCAACATGCCGCCGTAACCGATGTAGCGGGCGTTGGTTTCGTTGTCCAGCAGCTTGGGTGTGGTGCCCGAGGAGATCAGCGCATGGAAACCCGAGACGGCGCCACAGGCGATGGTGATGAACAGGAACGGGAACAGGCCGCCCTTCCACACCGGGCCGGTGCCGTCGATGAATTGGGTGAGCGCCGGCATTTTCAGCTCTGGCATGGTGACCAGGATGCCGATGGCCAGGGCGATGATGGTGCCGATTTTCAGGAAGGTGGAGAGGTAGTCACGCGGTGCGAGGATCAGCCATACCGGCAATACCGCCGCCACGAAGCCGTAGCCGATCAGCATCCAGGTAATCTGTACGCCGGTGAAGGTGAAGGCCTTGGCCCACACCGGGTCAGCAGCGACCTGCCCGCCCAGCCAGATCGAACCCAGCAGCAACAGCACGCCGATGATCGAGATTTCGCCGATGCGGCCCGGGCGGATGTAGCGCATGTAGACGCCCATGAACATCGCGATCGGGATGGTCGCCATGACCGTGAAGATGCCCCATGGGCTCTCGGCGAGGGCCTTGACCACGATCAGCGCCAGCACCGCGAGGATGATGATCATGATCAGGAAGCAGCCGAACAGCGCGATGGTCCCCGGAATACGCCCCATCTCTTCGCGAACCATGTCCCCCAGGGAACGGCCGTTGCGACGGGTGGACAGGAACAGGACCATGAAGTCCTGCACCGCGCCCGCCAGCACCACCCCGGCAATCAGCCACAGGGTGCCGGGCAGGTAGCCCATTTGCGCCGCCAGCACCGGGCCGACCAGCGGGCCTGCACCGGCGATTGCCGCGAAATGGTGACCGAAAAGGATGTGCTTGTTGGTCGGCACATAGTCCAGACCGTCGTTATTGAGCACTGCGGGGGTGGCCCGCCGTGGATCGAGTTGCATCACGTTGTTAGCGATGAACAGACTGTAGTAGCGGTAGGCGACCAGATAAATGGCCACGGCAGCGACCACAATCCACAAGGCGTTGATCGCCTCGCCTCGGCGCAAGGCCACTACGCCCAGGGCGCACGCTCCTACGATTGCCAGCACCAGCCAGGGTAGGTGGCGTAGCAGGCTATTATTATTTTTCATTTTTATATTCCAGCCAGGGTGGACAGAAGGACAGCCATCCCGAGTTTAGCGCTGTTGGCCTCAAAGACCACCCCCCTACGTTGGTCTAGAGCCTTGCCATCGCAAAAAAAGCAGAAATAAAAGCCGGGTGATGGCGCAAGGCTACAATCCTTCTATTCACAGAGGGTTTAACCAATGACCGAGCAACCGTCTGACCGCCGCCGTTTTCGACGAATCGCCTTTGATGCCAGGACGACCATTTCCCAGGACAGCTGGAATTGGCCGGTGCAACTGGTGGATTTGTCGCTGCGCGGGTTGCTGGTGGAGCGCCCTGACGACTGGCGGGGTAATGGCAAGCGCCTGTTTGACGTGGATATCCGGCTGGACCCACAGGCGCATATCAAGATGCAGGTGAAGCTGGCCCATGACGATCACGGGCAGCTTGGGTTTGTGTGCCAGCACATCGACCTGGACTCGATCAGCCATTTACGGCGGTTGATCGAGCTGAACCTGGGTGACGAGGATGAACTGCACAGGGAGCTGGCAGCATTGCTGGAGACCTGACAGCCAATACACACCAAAATGGTGGGAGCTGGCTTGCCTGCGATAGCGGCGGACCAGCGTGTACACCTTTATCTGACACACCCTCATCGCGGGCAAGCCCGGCTCCCACAGTGGGCTCTATTGGCAGTGAGGTCGATGACTACTCGAACAACGCATCCAGCGCCTGCTCCAAGCGCGTGACCCCGATAATTTTTAGCCCCGCCGGCGACTCCTTCGGCGCGTTGCCCTTGGGCACGATGGCGCGCTTGAAGCCGTGCTTGGCCGCCTCTTTCAGGCGCTCCTGGCCGCTGGGCACCGGGCGTACTTCCCCTGACAAACCGACCTCGCCGAACACCAGCAAGTCATGGGGCAACGGCCGATTGCGCAGGCTGGACATCACCGCCGCCATCAAGGCCAGGTCGGACGCGGTCTCCAGCACCTTGACCCCACCCACCACGTTGAGGAACACGTCCTGATCGTGAGTCGGAATACCGCCGTGACGGTGCAACACCGCCAACAGCATCGCCAGCCGGTTCTGATCCAGGCCCAACGTAACGCGGCGCGGGTTGGCCAGGTGGCTGTCGTCCACCAGCGCCTGCACCTCCACCAGCATCGGCCGGGTGCCTTCCCACGTCGCCATCACCACGCTGCCCGGCACTTCTTCCTGGGCTCGCGTGAGAAAAATCGCCGACGGGTTGGAGACTTCTTTCAGCCCCCGATCGGTCATGGCGAACACGCCCAGTTCGTTCACTGCGCCGAAACGGTTTTTCACGGCCCGCAGCAAGCGCAGGCGGCCATCGGATTCGCCTTCGAAATACAGCACGGTGTCGACCATATGCTCCAGCACCCGAGGCCCGGCCAGTGCGCCCTCTTTGGTCACATGGCCCACCAGGAAGATCGCCGTGCCACTCTGTTTGGCATAGCGCACCAGCAGCGCCGCACTTTCGCGCACCTGGGACACACCGCCCGGCGCCGATTGCAGTTGCTCGGTGAAAATCGTCTGGATCGAGTCGATCACCATGACCTTGGGTTTTTCCACCCGGGCGGTGGCGATGATGCTTTCGATGCAGGTCTCGGTCATCACCCGCAACTGGTCCTGGGGCAGCCCCAGGCGGCGGGCACGCATCGCCACTTGCTGCTGGGACTCTTCGCCGGTGACGTACAGCGCCGGCATGCGGCTGGCGATACTGCACAGGGTTTGCAGCAGGATCGTCGACTTGCCGATGCCCGGGTCGCCGCCGATCAGCACCACCGAGCCATCCACCAGGCCGCCGCCAAGGACGCGGTCCAGCTCGCCGGACGCCGTGGAAAAACGCGGGATTTCTTCGACACTGACTTCGGCCAGGGTCTTGATCTGCGCCTGTTGCCCGGTCCAACCGGTGCGGCCGGAGGGCGCTGCTGCGCCGCCGCTTTCGATCATGGTTTCAGTCAGGGTGTTCCAGGCACCGCACTCGGTGCACTGGCCGGCCCACTTGGGAAAGGTCGCGCCGCACTCCGTGCAGCCGTACATGCGCTTGGCCTTTGCCATTCGAGAACCTCCAACCGAAAAACCGCGATGATAGCTCAGCGCGAGGCCGGGGTACGGATTTCCCCACTGGCCAAACGTGAAGCGCTGTTGCCGACCGGGTCTTCGGCATTGAGATCAGCGCCCTTGGCTTTCAGTTCGTCCAGCAGCTCGACGCGCTTGAACAGCCCGGCGTACATGGCGGCGGTCTGTCCGGCACCGTTGCGCTGGTCCGGGTTGCAATCGGTGGCCAGCAGGCGCTGGGCAATTTTCAGCTCGCCCTTGAAGATCGCGCCCATCAACGCCGTGTTGCCGCGTTTGTCCTGCACGCAGGCATCCGCGCCGGCGGCGAGCAAGCGCTCCACGAAAGGCCCCTGGCCGTGATAGGCGGCCAGGATCAACGCGGTGTAACCCTTGTCGTCCTGGGTGTTGAGGCTGTAGCCGGATTCGATGAAGGTGTTGAGCATGTCGAGGTCGCCACGGCGGGCGGCGTCGAAATAGTAGTCCTGCAATTGAGCCTTGAGCGCCACCGGATCGGGCGACTCGGCATGGGCGACGAAGGCCAGCATGGCCATCAGCAATCCGATAGAAATACGCATGGATGTTCTCCTGCCAAAGACCGGCGCCCGTTCCGGGGCGCCGGCCAGAACCGACGGATCAGTCCGTCAATTTGTCCGCCAGCGCCTTCACGCGCGCCAGGTCACCCTTGGCCACCTTGGTCACGCCGGTGCCGTATTCCGGGTCAGCCTTGTAGAGGAACGACAGGATGATGTGCTTGCTCTCGTCATCGGTAGTGGCCAGCGAGCCGCCGAAGTTTTCGATCAAGTCCTGGCGCTCTTTCTTGCTGTAGGAGCGGTACAGATCGCCGGCCTGCTTGAAGTTCTGCTCGCGCTGGATCTTCGCCTGCTGGGTGCTGCCCGACAGCGGCGACTGGCTGTAGCGCGCGGTTTGCGGCTCATCCCGTGGCAACAGGCGGCTTGGCTGGTAGTTCACGCCCGTGGTGGTTTTGCCGGTGTTCATCGCGCCGTCCTGATTGCCGTTGTTGACGGTCACCCGAGGGGCGTTGATCGGCAATTGCAGGGCGTTCGGCCCCAGGCGATACATCTGCGTGTCGGCGTAGGAGAACACACGGCCTTGCAGCAAGCGGTCTTCCGACGGCTCGATGCCCGGCACCAGATTGGCAGGGGCCATGGCCACTTGCTCGGTTTCCTGGAAGACGTTGGCCGGGTTGCGGTTCAGCACCATCTGGCCGACTTTGCGCTCCGGCACATTCGGCCAGATCTTGGTGGCGTCCAGCGGGTCGAAGTCGAACTTGGCCAGGTCCTCAGGCTTGAGCACCTGCACGTACAGGTCCCACTTGGGGAAGTCGCCCTTGTTGATATGGGTGACCAGGTCATTGGTCATGTGGCTGTAGTCGCGGCCCTGAACCTCGGTGACCTGCTTGGGATCCAGGTTCTTGATGCCTTGCAGGCTCTTCCAGTGGAACTTGACGTAGTGCACTTCGCCCTTGGCGTTGATCAGCTTGTAGGCGTGCACGCCGTTGCCGTCCATTTCCCGGTAGCTGGCCGGGGTGCCGGAGTCGGAGTACAGCTCGGTGAGGGTACGCGTGGACTCGGGCACATGGGAGAAGAAGTCGAAGCGACGCGAGTCGTCATCCAGGTTGGTACGCGGGTCGGGTTTGAACGCGTGGACCATATCCGGGAACTTGATCGCATCGCGAATGAAGAAGGTCGGGAAGTTGTTGCCCACCAAGTCCCAGTTGCCTTCGGCGGTGTAGAACTTGGTGGCGAAACCACGCGGGTCACGCAGGGTTTCCGGCGAGTGATTGCCGTGCACCACGGCGGAGAAACGCACGAACACCGGCGTGGTCTCGCCTGCGGCGAACACCTTGGCCTTGGTCAGGTCGCTGAGGTTATCGGTGACGGTAAAGGTGCCGTGGGCACCGGTGCCGCGGGCATGCACCACGCGCTCCGGGATGCGCTCGCGGTCGAAGCGTTGCAGCTTCTGGATGAGTTGCACGTCTTGCAACAGCACCGGGCCATTGGCGCCGGCGGTTTGCGAGTTCTGGTTGTCGCCGACCGCCGCACCGTTGTCGCGGGTCAGGTTGGCGGCTTGCACAGAGAGGGAAAGCACACTGGCGGTCACCAGCGCCAGCGCATGGCGCGCCGACACCGTCCCGCGGTTCATTGGGTTCTTCATCAAGGTTTCCTCTGGTTTTTTTAGTGCACATTCAGTTGTGCTTGCCAGAGGCTAGTGACCTGACAGTCAGAAGATAAATAGAAAAGCCGTACTATTCCGATATATAAAATAATGTGGCGAACCGCTGAAATCCCGGGTATTTCGCGCGCGATTGGTGGCACTTTGCAAACTATTTGCGTTTAATTGTGTCGATAAAAACTAACAGTGTTAACAGTTGTGTCGCGCAAGCCTCCTACGACTGACTTACACTGAGTCCACCCTTCTCATCTGTAACAAGGAATAACCCATGGGCGTGATCAGTGAGTTCAAGGCCTTCGCGGTCAAAGGCAATGTGGTCGATATGGCCGTCGGTATTATCATCGGCGCGGCGTTCGGCAAAATTGTTTCATCCTTTGTAGGCGATGTAGTAATGCCCCCACTGGGTCTGTTGATCGGTGGTGTGGACTTTGGCGACCTGGCGATAACACTCAAGGCAGCACAAGGCGATATACCGGCGGTGGTACTGGCCTATGGCAAGTTCATCCAGAGCGTGGTCGATTTTGTGATCATTGCCTTCGCAATCTTCATGGGCGTGAAGGCCATCAACCGTCTCAAACGCGAAGAAGCCGTGGCCCCCAGCCTGCCACCGACGCCGAGCAAGGAAGAAGTGCTGCTGGGCGAAATCCGCGATCTGCTCAAGGCGCAGAACGACAAAACGCTTTAAGTCGAACGCTATGTGGTGAGCGGGCTTGTCGAATCGTCGCACCGCCCGCTCACTACAGGATTACCAGTAGTTTTCCACCGCCACCTGGCCCGGACGCCGGCTCAGGCTCAGTTGCAGGTTGCGCTGCTTGAGCAACTGGCGCGTGTCATCGACCATCTGCGGGTTGCCGCAGATCAGCACGCGGGAGTGCTCGGGGGTCAGCTCGACGCCGGCGGCACGTTCCAGCTCGCCATTCTCGATCAAGGTGGTGATGCGCCCGTTCAATGTTCCCGGGTGCTGCTCACGGGTGACGATCGGCAGGTAAACAAGCTTGTGGGCGTGCTCGGCCAGGTACTCGCGCTCATCCAGCTCCTTGATCAACGCTTGATAAGCCAACTCCCTGGCTTCCCGGGCGCTGTACACCAGAATGATGCGCTCGAATCTTTCCCAGACTTCGAAGTCCTGCAGGATCGACAGGAACGGCGCCACCCCGGTACCGGTGCCCAGCAACCACAAGTCGCGCCCATCAATGAAACGATTCAAGGTCAGGTAGCCGGTGGCCTGACGTTCCACCATCAGGGTATCGCCCACGCGCAGGCGGCTCAGTTCGCTGGTGAATTCGCCACCGGGCACGACGATGGAAAAGAAATCCAAGTGCTCATCGAACGGGGAAGACACCACCGAGTAGGCCCGCCAAACCGTGCTGCCATCGGCCTTGGTCACACCCAGGCGCACGAACTGGCCGGCGGTGAACCGAAAACCCGGGTCGCGGGTCGTGCGCAAGGTAAACAGGCTGGGGGTCAGCGATTGCACATCGAGCAAGGTCTGGCGGGTAAATTTCTCAGCACTGGCCGTCATGGGGGGCTCCGTTCTACAGGTGCCCTAGTGTCCCTCAAACTCGCCCGCGGAAACACCTGCGGTTGGTAGTGGCATTTCGCTGATGGCAACCAGTGGCCGATTAATGGCACCACTAATTAATTGGCTATTAATCCCTGCCAAGAGTGTCCAAAACTCGCTGTAAATTGCCCGTAACAGATGCCTCAACTCCCTAAAAAACCGACATAATTTGCTGATATGTGGGTGGACCCAACTAAGAGCAGGGGCATACACGCTTGAGCCTCGCCGCACAACAGCGAAAATCCTCATCCGCCATGTAATACATGTCCTACACTGATTTGGCGTGAAGCAGCACTGGGGAGCCAGGAAGTCCCCCATTCAGGGAGAACCCCCATGGAGAGTTATCAATGGTCAACTGGCGCAACACCCGGCTCCCCAAACTGGAAGGTGAGAACGAGATTACCAGCGTGTTTGAAATGGTGGTCAACCACACTTATGAACTCGGCTTCCAATATTGTTCATTTACCATGAGTTCTCAATCGCTCGACTATCAAACTGAACCGATTCAACTCAACAACTACCCCAATGAATGGAATACGCGTTACAAAAAAGCGCATTACTTCGAAGTTGACCCCACTGTCAGTCACTGCAAACGCTGCGTGCTGCCCTTCGTCTGGGAACAGAAAGCCTTCAATGCGACGCCCGACCTGTGGGAGCTGGCTCAGTCGATGGGAATGCATTTGGGCTGGACCCAGTCGGTCCACGATTTCCAGGGCGTATTCAGCATGCTCACCCTGGGGCGCGGCGAGGGCCAGGTAAGCCCCGAAGAGCTCTACGAAAAGGCCGGCCAAGTGTTATGGCTGTGCCATGCGATGCATGCCGTGGTCGTCCAGAAATATGCCGCGCAACCCGGCGTGAACGCGCCCAGCAAGTTGACATCACGCGAGACGGAAATCCTCAAATGGTCAGCCATGGGCAAGACGGCCTCCGACATCGCCGTCATTCTTTGTCTGTCAGAGCGCACCATCGGTTTTCATCTCGGCAATGCTTGCAAGAAACTGGGAGTCCACAACAAAATTGCCGCTGTGCTCAGGGCTTCCAAGATGGGCTGTTTTTAATCGCCCGGAAACACCGCATGTAATCCCTCTGGAAAGAAAGTAACATTTGCAACCAATTCTGAGTGTTGATGCAACTCCCCGCAGCTGCGTCGAAGTTCACTCAGAGGGTTGCGCAGCCGCTGCCGAACACTCACCGATTATCCAGAGCCTCCCCCGCCATGCCCCTGCTCGACAGCCCCTTCGCCCAACTCGATCTTATCCGCCAGCCAGAACAGCATAACGACCCGCTGCAAGCCTTCGACGCCGCCGATGAATACCTGCTCAACCACCTGGCCGAACAGCAGCCCGCGCCCACAACGCGTGTGTTGGTACTCAACGACAGTTTCGGCGCCCTGGCGGCAAGCCTAGAAGGCCGGGTGCAGGTCATCTCCAGTGGCGATTCGTTTCTCGCCGCCCAGGGGCTGGAAAAAAACCTGGCGCGTAACGGCAAGGCCTTCGATGCCGTACCCTTCACGCCCGCCAGCCAGGTGCCGACCGGGCCGTTCGATCGTGTGCTGATCCGCGTGCCCAAGACCCTGGCCCTGCTGGAGGAACAGTTGATCCGCCTGCAAGGCCAGTTGGCGCCGGGAGCGCAGGTGATCGCCGCCGCGATGATCAAGCACCTGCCACGCGCGGCGGGTGAGTTGCTCGAACGTTATATCGGCCCGATGCAGGCCTCTCTGGCAGTCAAAAAGGCCCGTCTGTTGATTGCAACGGTCGCGGATCGTCCGACCGCGGTCTCACCCTACCCGACCCGCTACACACTCGAAACACCCGCGCTTGAATTGCTCAACCATGCCAACGTGTTCTGTCGCGAAGGCCTGGACATCGGCACCCGCGCCTTCCTCCCACACCTGCCGGGCAACCTGGGCAGTGCCCGCGTGGCAGACCTCGGTTGCGGCAATGGGGTATTGGCAATCGCCAGCGCGCTGCAAAACCCTGATGCCCACTACACCCTGGTGGACGAGTCCTATATGGCCGTGCAATCCGCCACCGAGAACTGGCACGCAACCCTGGGCAATCGCGATGTGGAGGTACGCGCCGGCGATGGCCTGGCCGGGCAGGCAGCGCAATCTTTGGACGTGGTGCTGTGCAACCCGCCGTTCCATCAACAGCAGGTGGTGGGTGACTTCCTCGCCTGGCGCATGTTCCAGCAGGCGCGCGAAGCGCTGGTGGTGGGTGGCGCCCTCTATATAGTCGGCAACCGCCACCTGGGGTATCACAGCAAACTGGCGCGGCTGTTCCGGGGAGTCGAGCAAGTGGCGGCCACCCCGAAGTTCGTGATTCTCAAGGCGCGCAAATAAAAAAGCCCTTCGACAGAAGGGCTGAAAGCCGGGCCGCAAGGCCCGGATGGGATGTCAGTGGGTGGTCAGGCCCGCCGCGTTCATGAACATGCGCATCAGGCTGGCCACGATGAACAGGGCCAGCACGCTGCCAGTCCAGATCATCGCCAGCCACCCCAGGCGCCGCCACAGCGGTTGTTTCTCGGCCTGCTCGATCTCGCGCAACGACGGTTTGCCGGACATGTCACACCCCTCCTAGTGATAGCCGTCTTCGTGGGTCACCTTGCCGCGGAACACGTAGTAGCTCCAGAAGGTGTAGCCCAGGATGAACGGGATGATGAACAGCGTGCCCACTAGCATGAAGCCTTGGCTTTGCGGCGGCGCGGCGGCGTCCCAGATCGATACCGACGGCGGAATGATGTTCGGCCACAGGCTGATCCCCAGGCCGCTGTAGCCCAGGAAGATCAGCACCAGCGTCAGCAGGAACGGCGTGTAATGCGCATTGCGCGCCACCGCGCGGATCAACCCGTACATCGTCACCAGCACCAGGATCGGCACCGGCAGGAACCAGAACAGGTTAGGCAAGGTGAACCAGCGCGAGGCGATTTCCGGGTGCGTGAGCGGCGTCCAGATGCTGACAATGCCAATCACGGCCAGCACCACGAAGGCCAGCGGCCGCGCCAGGTCGTGCATTTTTTCCTGCAAGGGGCCTTCCGTCTTCATGATCAGCCAGGTGCAGCCCAGCAATGCATAGGCAACGATCAGCGCCACACCACAGAACATCGTGAATGGCGTAAGCCAGTCCAGCGAACCGCCGGCGAACTGGCGGTCCACCACCGGAATGCCATCGATAAAGGCCCCCAGCGCCACGCCCTGGAAGAAGGTGGCCGCCACGGAGCCGCCGATGAACGCCTTGTCCCACAGGTGACGCTTGTGGTCCTTGGCCTTGAAGCGGAACTCGAAGGCCACGCCGCGAAAGATCAGCCCGACCAGCATCAGGATCAGCGGCAGGTACAAGGCCGACAGCACCACCGAATAGGCCAGCGGAAACGCACCGAACAACGCCGCCCCGCCCAGCACCAGCCAGGTTTCGTTACCGTCCCACACGGGAGCCACGGTGTTCATCATCACATCGCGGTCGGTCTTGCCCGGGATAAAGGGGAAGAGAATGCCGATGCCCAAGTCGAAGCCGTCCATGACCACATACATCATGATGCCGAAGATGATGATCACGGCCCAGATCAGCGGAAGATCAATACCCATCTCAATGCCCCTTGTGCTGAATGTGGTCGTCATCGCTGCCGTCATCGGCGGCCGACAACGGACGGGCCGGTGTACGTTTCTGGCCAGGACCGCCGTGGGTCGTCTCGGCGCCTTCGTGGGTCACGGGGCCTTTGCGTACCAGGCGCATCATGTAGCCCAGCCCCGCACCGAACAGCGCGAAGTACACCACCACGAACAGCACCAGGGTGATAGTCATCTGCGCCAGGCTATGCCCGGAGGACGCATCCGCCGTGCGCATCAAGCCGTAGACCACCCACGGTTGGCGGCCAATCTCGGTAGTGAACCAGCCGGCGAGAATCGCGATCAGGCCGGACGGGCCCATCCACAGTGCCAGGTACAGGAACGGCCTGGACGTGTACAACTTGTCGCCCTTGCGCAGCCACAGGCTGAACAGACCGGTAAAGATCATCAGGAAGCCCAGGCCGACCATGACCCGGAACGACCAGAACACGATGGTGGAATTGGGCCGGTCTTCGGGCGGGAACTCCTTGAGGGCAGGCACCTGTTTGTCCAGGGAGTGGGTCAGGATCAGGCTGCCCAGGTACGGGATTTCCACGGCGTATTTGGTTTTTTCAGCCTTCATGTCAGGCCAGCCGAACAGAATCAGCGGCGTCGGTTCATTGCCGATGTTTTCCCAGTGGCCTTCGATCGCGGCGATTTTCGCCGGCTGGTGCTTCAAGGTATTGAGCCCGTGGAAGTCACCGATCACCGCCTGGATGGGCGCAACGATCAGGGCCATCCACATCGCCATCGACAGCATCTTGCGGATGGCCGGGTTGTCTTTGCCGCGCAGCAAATGCCAGGCCGCCGAGGAACCGACGAAGAACGCCGTGGCCACGAAGGCCGCCGTAGCCATGTGGGCCAGGCGATAAGGGAACGAGGGGTTGAAGACCACTGCCAGCCAATCGGTCGGAATCACGCGCCCATCGATGATTTCGAAGCCTTGTGGCGTCTGCATCCAGCTGTTGGACGACAGGATCCAGAACGTGGAGATCAACGTGCCCACGGCCACCATCACCGTAGAAAAGAAGTGCAGCTTGCGCCCCACCTTGTTCCACCCGAACAGCATCACCCCCAGGAAGCCGGCTTCGAGGAAGAAGGCCGTGAGTACTTCATACGTAAGAAGCGGGCCGGTGACGGCGCCGGCGAAGTCCGAAAAGCGGCTCCAGTTGGTGCCGAACTGATAGGCCATGACCAGGCCGGAGACCACGCCCATGCCGAAGTTGACGGCAAAGATCTTCGACCAGAAATGGTAGAGATCACGGTAGGTGTCGTTGTGGGTCTTGAGCCACAGGCCTTCCAGCACCGCCAGGTAACTGGCCAGGCCGATGGTGATCGCCGGGAACAGGATGTGGAAAGAGATGGTGAACGCGAATTGAATTCGGGCGAGATCTAGCGCCTCCAAACCGAACATAAGTCTTCCTCTGTCAGGTAATACCGGCTGCTGGCTGGGAGCCTGCACCCACTGCCCCCACGGATATGGAGTGTGGCGAATTTCAATTCGTTTCTTTTTTTGCCAACCACGTAGGGAATCAGGCCTTAGGGCCGCCAGGGCAACGCCCGTGAAGGTGTTGATCTGGATCAAGCATTGCTGAAAGAGTAGTCCCATTTTGAACGCAGGACTGTGTGGTCTTTTGCCGCGTGACAGGCTGCCTCAGCTCAGTTGTTGCAACCATCTGTTACAACTTAATGATAATCTCGGCGCTCCCTCCGGCCCTGACCCGAACTTCCGATGCCTAGTGAACCCGCGTTGCTGTTGCGTCACCACCGCCCTTTCATCGCGTTCTGGCTGGCGCGCATCTTCACCGCCAGCGGTTTCCAGATGCTCACCGTGGCGATTGGCTGGAACCTCTACCAGTTGACCGGCAACGTGCTGGACCTGGGCCTGGTCGGCCTGGTGGAGTTCGTGCCGCGCGTCTTGTTCATGCTGCACACCGGGCATGTGGCCGACCGCTATGAGCGACGCAAGGTCGCGGCCATCTGCCAGACCGTGCAGGCCTTGATCGCCCTGTCACTGGCCATCGGCGGCCTGACCGGCAGCGTGACCCGCGAGATGATCTTCATCCTCGCCTTCCTGCTGGGTGCCGCACGCTCCTTCGAAATGCCCACCACCCAGGCCCTGCTCCCGAGCATCGTGCCCAGTGCGTTGTTCCCGCGCGCGGTGGCATCGTCCCAATCGGCGCAACAACTGGCGACCATCGTCGCCCCGGCCCTGGGCGGCTTGCTCTATGCGTTCGGCAGCGTGTGGGTGTATGGCCCGACGGTGGCGTTGTACCTTATCGCCTGCGTGCTGACCCTCAACCTGCCTGCGCGCCAGACCCCGCTCAACAAAGGCAAAGCCACCCTGGATTCGCTGCTGGCCGGCATTCGTTTCATCCGCAGCCGCCCGGATATTCTCGGTGCCATCTCCCTGGACCTGTTCGCTGTGCTGCTGGGCGGTGCCACCGCGCTGTTGCCGGTATTTGCCAAGGACATTCTGCTGACCGGCGCCTGGGGCCTGGGCCTGCTGCGTTCGGCACCGGCGGTGGGCGCGTTGCTGATGTCGTTGTGGCTGGCACGGTTCTCGGTCGACCGTCATGTGGGCCGTGTGATGTTCACCGCCGTCGGAGTATTCGGCGTCGCGACCATCGCGTTCGGCCTGTCCACCTCGTTCTGGTTTTCCCTCGCCGTACTGGTGGTGCTGGGCGCCGCAGACATGATCAGCATGGTCATCCGTGCATCCTTCGTGCAGTTGGAAACGCCGGATGAAATGCGCGGGCGGGTCAGTGCCGTCAACGGCCTGTTCATCGGCGCGTCCAACCAGTTGGGCGAGTTCGAATCCGGCATCACCGCCCACTGGTTCGGCACCGTGCCCGCCGTGGTCATGGGCGGGATCGGTACGCTGGTGGTCACCGGTGTCTGGATCAAACTGTTTCCGACCCTGGCCAATCGGGACCGGATGCATGTGCCGGACGAGGAAGCGCGCGCTTAAGCAGCGCGCCCGCCGAATCAGTTTGTCCCACCTATCAATGGAACGAATTCTCACGTCGAAATCACTCAAGGGTTACACCAACGCTGGAACCTTCCTGCGATTGGCGAACCCCTTCGACCTACTTTCGGCAGATGAAGATGAGCATCCCCAGTGTTTCCAGGCAAACCGTATCCCCTCCACTCTCTCCAGCCTCGTCTTGGGACAGGCCCAACAGTAGCTACACGCTGAAGACCTCTCTCGATCGATTCACGCAGAGCATCACCACCGACCTGAACGCCGGGAACATGCCCCCCGGCGTCAACGACATGGTCGACGCCGTGCGGTGGCCGCGCACCCGAGGCCTGCCTTCCGTGCAGGTCAAGACATTTGCCGTCGACGGGGTCCAGGCCACGGACATCATCTTCATACAGCGTGTACCCTCAGTGCCCGCCGGCCCCAATATCGTGCTGTATGTTCCACAGGACGATGGGCGCTCGTTTCAGTCGTTCAATTCCCTTGCAGAAATGAATGCCTGGCTGAAAGCGCAGGCCGGCGACCCCAAGCAACTCAAGTCCTTCAGCCAGCACTTTGCCGAGGGTGGCTCACCTGCCAGGACCCAACGGGTCACAGATACCCTGACCCGGTTCAAAAACAACGACATCAACGCTGTCGCAGGCCCGTATGCCACTGAAGGCAACGATATTTTTGCGCGACTGGATCAGGGCAGCTCCGCGCCCCCCACATCAGTCAATGGCTTGACCGATCTCAAGCACGAAAGCACTTCCCCGGATGGGCGGGTGCTTTACTCCGGGCGACGCGCAGATGGCGAAAAGGTACTGTTTGAATACGACGCCTACGGCAATCTGCTGGGCCAAGATAAAAAGCAGCAGTTTTACTTCGTGAAGAACGGCTTGAACCAGCACCTGCCGCTGGTGCCGATGACGGCCAGCGAATTCAAAAGCAAGGTTCAGAATGAAGCGGCCAGCAATGTCGAAGCGGACGACATCCGAGGGTTCTACGAAGAACTGCTCAAGCACCTTGAACACCCTTTTTCCGGGCTGGGCGAAGCGTTGCAAGTGTTCGGTGTGGATAAAAACACGGCCAACACCGTGGAGCGCTACTTCGATAACCCTTTGAGCGCGCTGTTGCTGGATCTCAATCAGAATAATCACATTGGCAAGGTCTTCGGGGTCGACAAAACGACCATGGACTCTGTGCTTGGTACGGTCGGTGATTCAGGCCAGGGATTTGTTCCCGTCTATGGACAAGTCAGGGGCTTGGGTACTTTGCTGGTGAAGGCTCTTCGCAATGAGCCACTTTCGGACGATGAGATCAGCAGCCTGGCCGACAATCTTGCCTTGAAACCCGACAGTCCAGCCCGTAGAAATCTGGTCAAGCCGAAGGCTGTTCCGGCACTCACACCCAAGGCTGCCGCCGAAAAACCTGCCCTCGACACCCGTCCGGTCGAAACAGCCCCTGCCGCCCCGCCGTCAGAGACGCCCAACCAGCCCGAACCGGAAGTCAATCGTCTGCGCCCCTCACAATGGGGCCGGATCAGCCAATTTGCGGTGGAAGGCGGCGAGCAATTGATCGCAGGTGTCACTCCAAACGCCCATGGCATCTACCAAGTCAACGGCAGCTCCGGCGAAAGCCGCTGGTTCATTCGACTCACCGACGAACAAAGTACCGGGCACGTCCATGAAATAGACGGCCGGTTCAAACTGCGTGATGGCTACGTTCAGGTTATCGACCCTTCGACCAAAAAACCGCTCATGACCGTCCACTCTGATGGCCAAGGAGGCTGGCAGCCGGCCAAAGGCAACGGCGGCATAAAACTGCCTTGGCAGTCGGCCAAACCATCCTTTGAGCCCGGTGCCTATGACTATCCCGCCCCCGGAGAGCCTTCGTCATCGAAAATAAAGGACCAGATTGATAAAAAGCTGAAAGCGGATGCCAACGCCTATCACAAATCCGCGAAAACCAAGCCAAGGCCTGTTCTTGCCGATCTGCCTAAAAATGCCTCGCCCAAAGAGGTGATTGACACTGTCTACGGGAAATCCTCCGGCATGATCCTTGGCGAGGATCATTCCCAGCCCGCTGGCGTGCAGTTTTTGATTGATAACGCAGGCGAGTTCGAGAGGAACAAGGTGACCACCTTGTATTCGGAAGGGTTCGATCACTCGCTTCAACCCGACCTGGACCACTTTTTCGAAACAGGCAAGTTTTCGCCCGCCCTGAGTAACAATCTGAAGCTCATTGACCGCGCTCATGCCGGCCACGGTCGCTACACCAACAGAGAACTGCTGTTGACGATGCGAAAACATGGCATACGGGTCAAAGCTATCGATGTGCCCTCCGTGGAGCCCAAGACCACCCGCCTTAAAAACATGAACTATTACGCAAGCAATGTCATTAATGCTGACCAGGCCAACCAACCACAGGGCAAATGGGTTGCAAGGGTTGGCAGCGATCATGTGTTCAACTACGACAACGAGCCTCCTGTTCGAGGTATATCTCAACTGACGGGCGCAACGGGCGTCTCCATCGATGAAGCGCCGCCAACCAAGGAGACCGCTGTGACACAGTCTCGAGACAAAACAGAACTCTACATCGACCTGAAACAGCCTAAATAGCAGGTGGGAATCACCGAATCTGGCGAAGCCAGAAATTCGATGGTCCCCTTCCGACGCACATCAGCGCGACGTTTTCACAGCACCTTATCCAGGGTAATGGGAAAATCCCGCACCCGTTTGCCAGTGGCGTGATACACCGCATTCGCCACCGCGGCTGCCACGCCGACGATGCCGATTTCGCCCACGCCCTTTGAACCGAGGGCGTTGACGATCTCGTCATGTTCCTCGACGAAAACCACATCTATGTCGCCGATATCGGCATTCACCGGGATGTGATATTCAGCCAGGCTGTGGTTCATGACACGCCCCAGTTGATGGTCGGTCTGGGTTTCTTCGTGCAGGGCCATGCCGATGCCCCACACCACGCCGCCGAGGATCTGGCTGCGCGCCATCTTGGGGTTGACCACGCGCCCGGCGGCAATCGCGCTGACCACCCGGCTGACCTCGACAGTGCCCAGGTCTTCATCCACCCGCACTTCGACAAACACGGCTGAATGAGTGGCCGTGGCGTATGCCTTGCGTTTTTTGTCCGGTTTGCTATCGACCTGTACTTCCACCGCGCCCTTGCCGCCGTCCTTGACCAGTTGCGCCAACGACACCCGGACATCACCGGCATGCAGTTGGCCGTCTTCGAAACGCACCGATTGGGCGTCCTTGAAGACCGGGTAAGTCTCGCGGGCGATGGCCAGCAGTTGGGCGGTCAACGCTTCGCATGCTTGCTGCACGGCGGTGCCGACGGATGAGACGGTAAACGAGCCGCCCTGCAACGGCGCGGTCGGCAAGGACGAGTCGCCTAGCACAAACACCACGTCCTCAACGGGCACGCCACTGGCCTGCGCAGCAATCTGGGTCATGACCGTGTAGGTACCGGTGCCGATGTCGGTGGTGGCGCTGCTGACGGTCAGCTTGCCCTCTGCGTCGAGGCTGGCCTTGGCGCTGGCCTTCATTTGCATGGCTTCCCACACACCGCCGGCCATGCCCCAGCCGATCAGGTGGCGACCGTCGCGCATGCTGCGTGGTTCGGGGTTGCGCTGGTCCCAGCCGAAACGCTCGGCACCTTCGCGGTAACACTCGCGCAGGGCTTTGCTCGACCAGGGTTTGTCTTCGTTCTGGTTGCGTTCGGCGTAATTGATCAGGCGCAGTTGCACCGGGTCCATGCCCAGCGCGCACGCCAATTCGTCCATGGCGCACTCCAGGCCGATCACGCCGAGGGCGGCGCCCGGTGCGCGCATGTCCAACGGGGTAAAGACATCCAGCGGCACCAGGTTGTAGGTCAGTTGCACGTTGTCGCAGTGATAGAGCATGCCGCTCCATTCCACCACATGCTCGCTGAAATCCTCGAAGCGTGAGGTCTGGCCGATGGCCGTGTGTCCCAAGGCCAGCAGCCGACCGTTCGCCGCCGCGCCCATCTGCAAGCGCTGCAAGGTGCGCGGGCGATAACCGAAGGTGAACATTTGCTGGCGCGTCAGCGTGACGCGCACCGAACGCTTGAGTGCCAGCGCGGCCATCACCGCCAATGGCAGTTGATACTGTGGGCGCAGGCCGGAGCCAAAGGCCCCGCCGACAAACGCGGCAAAAATACGCACTTGGTGTTTATCCAGGCCGAACACTTTTTGCACATACGCCTGACAGTTCTGCGGGCCCTGGGTCTTGTCATGGATATGCAGCGTGCCGTCCGGTTGATACAACACCGTGCTGGCATGGGGCTCCATCGGGTTGTGATGCTCACTGGGGGTGCTGTAGTGCAAGTCCAGGCGAACGGCGGCATCAGCCCATTGCGCCTGAAAGTTGCCGCGCGGCGCGGGCGGTGTCTGCGGCGAGGCATGGGCGTGTTCCTGCTGCGCCGCCAGGTCGGTGTCGAAGGTTTCGGGGGCGTACTCGATGGTCACCAGGGAGCCGGCATACCGCGCCAACTCCAGGTTATCGGCGACCACCAGCGCCAGAGGCTGGCCGCTGTACAGCACGCGGTCGTTGTACAACGGGCGAAACGGCGAGCCGTCCGCCGCATCGGCATCGGCGAAGGCATCATCGTAGCTGGCGATATTCGGGCGGTTGAGATGATCGAGCACCGTGACCACGCCCGGCAGCGCCAGGGCCTTGGAAGCGTCGATCCTGAGCACTCGTCCTTTGGCGATGGTGCTGGATACCACACTGCCATGCAGCAGTTGCGCATCGGGAAACTCACCGGCGTAGCGTGCGCGGCCGGTGACCTTGAGCAGACCGTCCACCCGGTCCAGAGGCTTGCCAAGGGTGGTCATGGGCGTTCTCCTGCGACCGCCGCGTCGCTCAGCGCACGGATGACCGCGCGGCGTGCCAATTTGATCTTGAACCCGTTGTGCGCCAAGGGTTCGGCGTCTTGCAACAGGCTGTCGGCGGCGTGGCTGAAGGTTTCTCGGCTCACCGCCTGGCCAATCAGCGCGGCCTCCACCGCACGATCGCGCCAGGGTTTGTGGGCCACACCGCCAAGGGCCAGGCGCGCGTCGACGATGCGGTCGCCCTCCAATTCAAGGGCGGCGGCAACGGACACCAGCGCAAAGGCGTAAGAGGCGCGATCGCGAATTTTCAGGTAGTGGCTGTGACGCGCCAGATGGTCGGTGGGCAATTCGATAGCGGTGATCAGCTCATCATCAGCCAGCAGGTTATCGCGTTGCGGCGCATCGCCCGGCAGGCGATGGAAGTCGGCGAACTCAATGACCCTGGCCCCGCCTCGCCCCTCGACATGCACTCGCGCGTCCAGCGCCGCCAAGGCGACACACATGTCCGAAGGGTGGGTAGCGACGCACTGTTCACTGGCGCCGAAGATTGCGTGAATGCGGTTCAGACCGCTGCGCGCCGGGCAACCACTGCCGGGCTCGCGCTTGTTGCATGGCACGCTGGCATCGTAGAAGTAGTAACAACGGGTGCGCTGCAACAGGTTGCCGCCGGTACTGGCCATATTGCGCAGTTGCGGTGACGCCCCGGCGAGAATCGCCTGGGACAGCAATGGGTAGCGCTGTTCGATAAGCGGGTGCCAGGCCAGATCGGCGTTGCTCACCAACGCGCCAATCAACAGGCCGCCCTCGGCGGTTTCCTGAAGGTCATGCAGCGGCAGGCCGGTGATGTCGATGAGATGTTCAGGGCGGCTGATGTTTTCTTTCATCAGGTCCAACAGGTTGGTGCCGCCGGCGATAAAACGCGATGTCGCACTGCTCAGGTGCACGGCCTCATTCACGTCAGCGGGCTTGCTGTAATGGAACGGGTTCATTGCTCGCCTCCCAGCACATCCTCGATGGCATCGCGAATATTGCTGTAGGCCCCGCACCGACACAGGTTACCGCTCATGCGCTCCCGGAGCTGCGAGACGTCATCGGTACGCCCTTCATTGATCAGGCCGACGGCGGAGCAGATCTGGCCGGGCGTGCAATAACCGCACTGGAACGCGTCGTGCCGGATAAAGGCTTGCTGCATGGGATGGAGCGCATCACCGTTGGCCAGGCCTTCGATGGTGGTCAGCTCCGCGCCATCGCACATCACCGCCAGGGTCAGGCAGGCGTTGACCCGTTTGCCGTCGCGCAACACGGTACAGGCGCCGCACTGGCCGTGGTCGCAACCTTTTTTGCTGCCGACCAGGTCAAGCTGTTCACGCAACAGGTCCAGCAAGGTAGTCCAGGGCAATACCTTCAGATGGCGGGCCTGACCGTTGAGGGTCAGGTGGATCGAGTGACTGACGAACGGCTGGACCGCCGCGCCATTGGGGGTCGCGCTCATAAACACCTCACGGGTTGGTGTACGTCCGCGGCGTTCAGGAAAGTCGCCGTCTCAGGGGTACGACTTCCCGGGGTATCGAGCGTTCAAGGGGATTGATCAGCGGATGTTGAACTGGGTGCTGAGCGTGTTGCGCGGAGGGTTGATCGACGAATTGCTGTATTCGAACCACCCCGGGGCTTCGACATTCAGACTGAACACATAGATGTAGCCCATCAGGGTGCCTGCGCCGTTGCACACCTGGCTGATGTTGCCCACCTGGCACACAGGGGTGCGCGTGCCGTCCAGCTCGGCGCCGTCGAAGCGCCCCATCGGGTTGTTGCCCAGGCCGACTTCCATCACCGAAACCTGGGTGGGCCCACGGTGTGTGCACATCTGCGTGCTTTGCGCACGCTCGGGGATAATTTCCTTGCACACTGCCGACTCGACCTTGACCACGCGCACCTCGCTCAAGGGCGGTGCAGTCGCGCCCCAGGCCGGTGCTGCCGCGAGCAACAGGCTGATACAGGGGATCAGAGCTAGACTCCACGGGCTGGCGTTTTTCATGTTGCAGTCGACCTTCGTTTAAACGTCGGCGCAGTATGCCTCATGGTCTCTGCTGCTGGTATGATGCGCCGCTTTTTCCGAACCTCTCTGAAACCACAGGCGCTTGGCGCAGTTTGTGCTTTGACTTAGAGGTCAACAAATAACGACGCCACAGAGCGTCACAGGGAGCAGGCATGCTGGAAAAGCTGTTTCAACTCAAGGCACACAACACCAACGTGCGCACCGAGATTCTCGCGGGCGTCACCACCTTCCTGGCCATGGCCTACATCCTGTTTGTGAACCCGAGCATCCTCGGCGAGACCGGCATGGACAAGGGCGCGGTGTTTGTCGCCACCTGCCTGGCAGCGGCCATTGGTTCGACCGTGATGGGCCTGATCGCCAACTACCCGATCGCCCTCGCGCCGGGCATGGGTCTCAACGCCTTCTTTACCTACACCGTGGTGCTGCACATGGGCCACACCTGGCAGGTGGCGCTGGGTGCGGTGTTCATTTCGGCCGTGCTGTTCTTCCTGCTGTCGATCTTCCGCATCCGTGAGTGGATCATCAACAGCATCCCCCTGCCCCTGCGCTCGGCGATTGCCGCCGGTATCGGCCTGTTCCTGGCGCTGATCGCACTGCACAACGCCGGTATCGTGGTCAGCAACCCGGCCACCATGGTGGGCCTGGGCGACCTGAAACAACCGGCGCCGATCCTCGCCACCCTCGGTTTCGCGCTGATCGTCGCGCTGGAAGCCCTGGCCGTGCGCGGCGCAGTGCTGATCGGCATCCTCGCGGTGACTATCGTCTCCATCGCCCTGGGCTTCACCCCGTTCGGCGGCGTGACCTCGATGCCACCGTCCCTGGCGCCGACCTTCCTGCAACTGGATATCAAAGGCGCGCTGGATATCGGCCTGGTCAGCGTGATCTTCGCCTTCCTGTTCGTTGATTTGTTCGACAACTCCGGCACCCTGATCGGCGTAGCCAAGCGCGCCGGCCTGATGGGCAAGGACGGGCACATGCCGAAAATGGGCCGTGCACTGATCGCCGACAGCACCGCCGCCATGGCCGGTTCCCTGCTGGGCACCTCGACCACCACCAGCTACATCGAATCGGCTGCTGGCGTGAGCGCCGGTGGCCGTACCGGCCTCACCGCCATCGTGGTCGCGATCCTGTTCCTGCTGGCGCTGTTCTTCTCGCCGCTGGCCGCCAGCGTTCCGGCTTTTGCCACCGCTCCGGCACTGCTGTTTGTAGCAGTGCTGATGACTTCGGGCCTGGCAGAAATTGACTGGGATGACATCACCGTTGCAGCGCCGGTGGTGATCACCGCCCTGGCGATGCCCTTCACTTACTCCATCGCCAACGGCATCGCCTTCGGTTTCATCGCCTGGACCGCCATCAAGCTGCTTTCGGGCCGCTACCGTGAGCTGAACCCGGCGCTGGTGATTCTGTCGATTCTGTTCGTGATCAAGCTGGGCTGGTTCAACGCATGACTTTTGACGCCGCACGCTACACCGTACAACTGCAAGACAAGGTCACGCGCCTGCGTGACCTGCTGGCACCGTTCGATGCCCCCGAGCCGCAAGTGTTCGACTCGCCGCTGCAGCACTTTCGCCTGCGCGCGGAGTTCCGCCTGTGGCGCGAGGGCGGTGAGCGCCATTACGCGATGTTCTCCCAGGACGACAAACGCACGCCGATCCTGATCGAAGAGTTCCCCATCGCAAGCACCCGCATCAACCAGTTGATGCCGCGACTCAAGGCTGCCTGGCAAGCCAGTGCCGCCCTGAGTCACAAGCTGTTCCAGGTGGAGTTTCTGACTACCCTGGCGGGCGACGCGATGATCACCCTGTGCTATCACCGCCCACTGGACGAGCATTGGCACGCCGCCGCCAACCAGCTGGCGACTGACTTGAACGTGAGCATCATCGGCCGCTCCAAGGGCAAGCGCGATGTGATCGGCCACGACTACGTCGTTGAAAAGCTCGAAGTCGGTGGCCGCACGTTCAGCTATCGCCAACCCGAAGGCGCCTTCACCCAGCCCAACGGCACGGTGAACCAGAAGATGCTCAACTGGGCATATGAAGCACTGGGCGATCGCCCGGATGATTTGCTGGAGCTGTACTGCGGCAATGGCAATTTCACCCTGCCTCTGGCCACTCGGGTGCGCAGGGTGCTGGCGACTGAAATCAGCAAGACGTCAGTCAATGCGGCCCTCAGCAATCTCGATGAAAACGCGGTGGAAAACGTCACGCTGGTGCGCCTGTCTGCCGAAGAACTCACCGAAGCGCTGAATGAAGTGCGACCGTTCCGCCGCCTGCACGGCATCGACCTGAAGAGCTACGAATTCGGCAGCGTGTTCGTCGACCCGCCCCGCGCCGGCATGGACCCGGACACCTGCGAACTGACCCGGCGCTTCGACAACATCCTGTACATCTCCTGCAACCCGGAGACATTGGCGGCGAACATTGCGCAATTGCATGACACGCACACAATCACCAAGTGTGCGATGTTTGATCAATTCCCGTGGACGCACCATATGGAATCCGGCGTCTTACTGACTCGGCGGTAACTCAGCGTCCTCCGGTTCCTTCTTGCGCGGCCGTCCGCCCTTCTTGCCATTGGCGCGGGCGGCGGCGGCTTTGGCGGCGCTGCGCTTGCGGCCGTTGCGCGAGGCGACCAGGCTCACGGCCAAGTCCATCAGAGGCTTGCTTGTGGCAATCAGACCCGTGACCGAAACATCCAGGTCCTGGGGTTCACAGCACAGCGCCTTGCCGCCAAAGCCGACTTCCAGTTGCTCAAAATCCTCCAAGGAAAACCCTTCGAACTCGGGCAGGCCAGTCACCGGCAGTACCACGCGACTGCCGTCGCTGAAGCCGATGGAAATACAGTTGTCTTCATAACGCACCGAGCTGGCGCGGGCATAAAGGTGCCGTGTCTTGCGCCCTCGGGCTATCGCCTTCTCGACGTCGGCCTCAGTGAGCGGTTTATCGGGTACGGCTTTGGCTTTTACGATTTGCTTCATAGTTCTATCTCCACAAAACCCGGCGCCCTGACCAGATTCAAAATTGTCCGTTGCGCTACAACATCGTGCCTGGCGCTTGCGATGACATGGGCTCCACGTCCCCATCCAGGAAACTGAAACGAAAACGGGCATCCCAATCGTTCCCCCTGACATGCACATGGGGCGGGCAATGCTCATCCCTGATAAACACCGAAATCACATATCCCTTGTAAGCGCCTACTCTCATCGCAACCCATCTGTTAGGTTATTTTTCGCCAGGTAACAATTTTTTCCCGTGTCACCCGACAACCGGCTCCTGCGTCCCGAAGCTGTTTCACAGATTAGTCAGCACAAAAAACCCGGCGAATGCCGGGTTGTAACCACTCATGCCGAGGGCTGGAAATACCCTGCCAACGCCCGCAAGTCCTGCTCGCTCAGCAACCCCGCGTAATACTTCAGCTGAATACGCGCCAGCAAATATGCATGCCGCGCATTCGCCAGGTCGCGGCGGGCGGTGAAAAGTTGTTGCTCGGCGTCCAGCACGTCGAGGTTGACGCGCTCACCGCCGGTGACGCTTTTGCGGGTGGCGGCCACCAGCGCCGTCGCCGAGCTGACGGCCATTTCATAGGCGCGTACTTTGGCCGCGCCACTGGTGTTGAGGTTGAACTGTTTGCGCAACTCCACCAGCGTGGCCGAGGTTTGCGCGTCCAACTCGTATTGGGCCTGGGACAGCTGGTTCGCCGCCTGGCGCGTGGACGCCGACACCGAGCCACCGGCGAACAGCGGCAGGCTTACTTGAATGCCCACGCTGTTGGTGTCGTACTTCTGGTTGTAGCTGCTTTCCGAGTCGGAGCTGGTCTGGCGACTGCTGGCATAGAGGCTGACCTTGGGTAAATGGCCGGCGCGTTTGCGCTCCACTTCATAGGAGGCCACGTCCAGCGCGTGGTGCTGGGATTTCAGCTCCGGGTTATTGGCCATGGCCAGTTCGCGCCAGGCTTCGAAACGGTTGGGTTGCAGCGGCGCGACGTCGAACTGACGGGTCAGCGGCACCAGCGCTTCGATCTGCAAGGGTTGACCGACGATGGCTTCCAGCTCGCGCAAGGCGCTGTCCTGGGCATCCAGCGACTCGATTTCTTCTGCCTGGGCCAGACTCAAGCGCGCCTGGGTTTCCAGCACGTCGGTGCGTGTGCCTTCACCCCCCTTGAGCAAGCGATCGTTGAGTTGCAGGCGCTCGGCCAGGGCGCGTTTCTGCGCACGGCTCAGTTCGATGCGTTCCTGGGCCAGCAGCGCCTGGCTGTAGGCACTGAGCACCCGCACCGCCAGTTCCTGGCTCTTGCCGCGAAAACGCTCATCGGCCATCAGCGCCTGGGCAGTGCCCTGACGAAAACGTGCGTACGCCTCGTAATCCAGCAGGGGCTGTTGCAGGGTCAGGGTCGAGGCATAGCTGCGGTAATCGCGGTCAGTGCTGACATTGCCCACGGCGGTACTTTGGGTCACCTCGGACTCGTTGCGCGAGTTGTTGTAGCTCCAGGACAGGTTCGGCAACAACGCCGAACGACCGATCACGCGGTTCTCTTCGCCGGCCTCACGCTCCTGAATCGCCGCCTGAAACGTCGGATCATTGCGCAGGGCAAGGTCATAGGCGTCCATCAATCCCAAGGCGCTTGCGGTCGGTGCCACACCCAGACACAGGGTAAAAAACAACGCCTTCATTCTTCCACCAGCGCCATGTGGGTACGATCCAGCAACGGTTTGAACAAGTAGTTGAGCATTGAGCGCTCCCCCGTCTTGACGAAGGTTTCCACCGGCATGCCCGGGCGGATCTGCACGCCGTCGAGTTGCTGCATACCCGCCGCGCTGACCTGGGCGCGCAGCGTGTAATAAGGCTCCTCGGTGCGCTCATCCACCTGGCGGTCCGCCGACACCAGCGTGACCTCACCCGCCACCCGGGGCGTGGTGGCCTGGTTGAACGCGGAGAACAGCAGTTCCACCGGCAGGCCCGGGTGAACCTTGTCGACCAACTGCACCGGCACCCGCGCTTCCACCAACAGCGGTTCGCCCTGGGGCACGATGTCCATCAGCGCCTGGCCAGGCTTGATCACCCCGCCTTCGGTGTACACATCCAGCCCCACGACGACCCCGGACGCCGGCGCGCGTACCAGGCTGTTGGCCAGTTCGAACTCGGCCGAGGCCAGGCGATTGCGCAGGTCATCGCTGCGCGTGCGGGTCTCGGCCAACTGGCTGCGCAGATCTTTCTGGAAATCTTCGCCAAGCTGGCGGATGCGCAGGCGTAGCTCCAGCACCTGGCGCTGCAATTGGCCGATGCGGCCAAAATCCTCGGCGATGGTGCCGTCGATCTGGGCGTACAGCCGCTCGCTGTCGAGCAAGCGATTGCGCGGGATATAGCCTTCGCGCGCCAACTCGCGCAGACCTTGCAATTGCTCGCTCAAGGCCGCGCGCTGCTGGACCTTGCTGGCCTGGGAGTCCCGCGTGCCACGCAACTGCGCCTCGGCGCCGGCGATGGTTTCGCGCAGGCCTTGTTGCTCGGTGGCCAGTGCCTGGGCGCGGCTGCTGAACAGCTGGCGTTGCAGGTTCAGGGTGCTCGCCGCCTCCGGATCGTTGAGCAGTTCGGGCCCGAACGCGATCGCCGACAAGCCTTCGCTTTCCGCACTCAAGCGCGCTTCGCTGGCCAGTGACGCCAGGTACTGACTGCGCAAGGATTGCATCTGCCCACGCAACGGGGTTTCCTTCAGGCGCAGCAACACTTGACCGGCCTTGACCGCCTCACCATCACGTACCTCGATGCGTTCGACGATCCCGCCGGCCGGGTGCTGCACGGTCTTGCGATGGCCCGACACCATGACCTTGCCCGACACCGCCACGCCCTTGTCCAGAGGCGCCAGCGACGCCCAGCCGAGGAACCCGGCAAAACCGCCGAGTACCAACAGCCAGCCCAGGCGCGAATACTTTTTGTCATCCAGCGCCAGCACGTTGTTCGATGCTTCGCTGATCAACACCGGCCTGCTCGGATTCATGCCTGTTTTCCTTCACCAAGGCGGTAGCTCATGCTCAGGGTCGACACCGGTTTGGTCGCCGGTGCAGCGGGTTTCTGCCGCACTTCAAGCACCCGCGCCGTCGGGCCGAACGCCTGCAACTGGCCGTCCTTGAGGATCAGCAACTGGTCGGTCAAGGTCAGCACATTGGGTTTGTGCGTGATCAGGATCAGGGTGCGGCGCTGCTGCTTGAGTTGGGCGATGGCCTGGAGCAGCGCTTGCTCGCCCGCCTCGTCAAGGTTGGCGTTGGGCTCGTCCAGCACGATCAGCGCGGGCAGGCCGTACAGCGCACGCGCCAGCGCCACGCGTTGTTTCTGGCCACCGGACAGTCCCGCCCCGCCCTCCCCCAGTTGGGTGTCGTAGCCCTGGGGCAGTTGCAGGATCAGTTCGTGCACACCGGCCATTTGCGCGGCGGCGAGGACTTTGTCCGCCTCCACTTCGGCAAAGCGCGCGATGTTTTGCGCGATGCTGCCGGCAAACAGTTGGATGTCCTGGGGCAGGTAGCCGATATGCGGGCCGAGTTGCTGTTTGTCCCACTGGGCAAGGTCCGCGCCGTCCAGTCGCACCTTGCCGGCCAGCGGTGCCCAGGCGCCCACCAGCACGCGGGCCAACGTGGATTTGCCGCAACCCGACGGGCCGATCACTCCCAGCACATCGCCGGCCGGCAGACTGAAACCCAGGTTGGCCAACGCCGGTCGGCGGCTGCCGGGCGCGCAGGCGCTGACCTGCTCGACACTCAAATGGCCCTTGGGCGTGGGCAAGCTCATGCGCAGCGGGCGTGCCGGGTTCACCGCCAGCAACTCCGACAAACGCTCGTAGGCCAGGCGCGCCGAGCCCCATTGCTTCCATACGCCGATCAACTGGTCGATGGGCGTGAGCACGCGGCCCATCAGGATCGAACCGGCGATCATCATGCCCGGGGTGATATCCCCCTGCACCGCCAGCAACGCGCCCAGCCCCAGCACCAGCGACTGCAACGCCAGACGCACGCCTTTGGACCAGGCGGTGACCGCCGCGGTCTTTTCACTGGCCAGGTTCTGCTGCGCAAGAAATGCCTGGTGCTGGCCGAACCAACGCGCACGCAAGGTGCCGAGCATGCCCATGGCTTCGATGGTATCGGCATTGCGCAGGTTAGCCGTGGCCTGCTGACTGGCGCTGATGGACAGCTGGCTGGCCTGGGCCATCGGCGCCTGACTGACGTGATGGTTGACCCACGCCAACGCGATCAGTATCACCGCGCCGCCCAGGGCGAGCAGACCGAGCCAGGGGTGGAACAGGAAGATCACCAGCAGGTACACCGGAAACCACGGCGCATCGAAAAACGCGAACAGCGCCTGCCCGGTGGCGAACTGGCGCAAGGTGGTCAGGTCGTGCAACGCCTGGCCGGCGGCCTGGGTGCCGCCCTTGAGTTGCGCCTCGAACGCGGCGTCGTACACCCGCTGGTTCAGGCGCATGTCCATCTGCGTGCCGAGGCGGATCACCACTTGGCTGCGCACCCATTCCAGCGCGCCCATCAGGCCGAACAGGCCGAGGATCATCAGCGTCAGCATCAGCAGGGTCATCTGATTGCCCGAGGCCAGCACCCGGTCGTACACCTGCAGCATGTACAACGCCGGGGCCAGCATCAGCAGGTTGATCACCGCCGAGAACAGGCCGATGTTGAAGAAGCCACTTTTATAGGCCGTGAGGGCGGCCAGGGTTTCGTTGCCGGCGTGGCGCATCTGGGGATTCTCAAAGGGTTGAGCGTGCAGCGTCGTTGCGTTGACAGGTGAAACGACGCTGCTCAGAATTCGGCACCGCCGTCGCTTGAAGAGTTAGAAGGCTTGAGCGACGGCGGTGTAATACGGCGAATGGGAGAGTGATCTTCCATTCGCTTTTTTCATGCTGCGTCAGGCCGCGAGTGCGAAGTCCTGCGCTACATCCTGCACACCCACCAGCGCCACATCGGCGGTGGTCGAGGACGCTGCGTGAGCCGCAAGACCCGCAGAGATTTCGTCGAAGGTGCTGGCGGTGGAGAGGCTGGAGTCGATGGCGCCCAGCAGTTCGTTGAGCACGCCTTCCAGTGCGCTGGTGTTGCCTTGCATCAAGCCGTAGATCACGCTTTGAACTTCGTTGCCGGTGCGGCCCGCGCCTTCCGCGGCGAACAGGTCGAGACCGTTGAAGGCCACCTTGTAGGCGCTCAGGTCAAAATCACTGCCGTTGCCGCCGCTAAGGCCGGTGCCCAGCTCGACGTTATCCAGGTTGCCCCACAGGTAGTGGTTCAGGTTGCTGCTGGCAGGCAGCAGTGGATTGAACACATAGTGCAGGCCGTTGCTGGTGTTGCTGTCGGCGATGAACGCGTAGTCGGAATTGTTGGCGCCATGGGTCGAATACTGATCGCCACTGAAGGTGCCATTGCTGAAACCGCCAGTATTACCGGTGCCATGGCCTGCCGTGGCAAAACCCAGAGCCCAGTCCGACAGGTAGTCAGACAGCGAAGTAGTGCCCAGGTACGACTCGTAGCTAACAGAAATAGTCATCACTAAACCTCGTTATAAACAGCGCTAGTATCAGTACGCAGATGCGCACTTTTTGCCCAACCCTGGGCAAAACCGTGATTGATCCGGGGCCTCGGCCTCGGTATCAGAATTTGTATTCGAGCATCCCGCTCAACGTCCGCCCGCGAGCCAGGCTGAGGTTGTTGGCATCGCCCATGGCCACGAAGTAGGCCTCGTCGGTGGCGTTCTCCAGTGCCAGAGCGATGTTCAATTGATCGGTCATCCAGTAACTGGCGTAGACGTCATAGACGGTGTATTTGGGCCACACGGCCTGGTCGATGAACTGATAGCCCTGGTTGTTCAGGTTTTCCCCATTACCGGAGCTGTAGCGAACACGCACACCGGTATCCAGGCGCTTGTCCAGAAAGCGCGCGCCCAGCGTCAGCGACCCGCGATCAGCCGGGGTGTAGGTAGCATTCCCCATGATGCGGCCGCAGCTTTCCTTGGCATTGGCGACATCGTCATCCAGCACTTCATACCGAGTGACCGGACGGAACCCGATGGTGCCGTTGGGACGGGTGAACTGTTCGATAACGGTGGTGGTAGGACCGGCCTTCTTGGCGCCGCCCAGGTAGTAGTTCTTCGAGCAGAACTCGTTGCTGCCGATCATGTGGGTGTAGCTGAGGTTGGTATACGCCCGCCCCATGTCGTAGTTCAGTTGATACTCAAGCCCCCTGAACCGCGTGTCATTGAGGTTGTTGGTGTACGCCATGATCCCGTTGAAGCCGCCCACGGACGTCTCCGGCAGGCTCACGCTGGTGTTGAGAAAGGTGAAGTTCTTAATCTTCGTATCGAAATACGCCACCTTGATGCCCAGCCGGTCATCGTTGAAGAACAACGATTCCTTGAACACATTCATCCCCACTTCCCAATCACGGGACTCCTCAGGCTTGAGGTAAGGGTTGGGGAATACCCGCTCGCCCGTGCCACCACCATGGGGTCGACCGGTCATGAAGGTTTCGGTGACGGCCGGCGGACGCCAGCCCTTGCCCCAGCGGGTATAGAGTTGCAGCCAGTCGACGCCGGGCTTGATGCCCACACCAAAGGTTGGCGAAAAGCGCCCTTCCTCACGGTCGATGTCGAAAATGTCCTCGACGCGCCGGGCCGGCGTGCTGCTGGTGTAAAAACGATCGCGCTTGTAGAGCGTCATTCCCGTAACGCCTTCCAGTCGGTAGCGGTCGTAACGCAGCCCTGCATCCACGGTCAGCCAATCGTCGTATTCGTATTGCAGATTGTTGAAGAGACTGGCGATGGTGCGCTTGCCTTCCGGGTCGGCACTGGGGGTGTAGGGCAATGATCCGGTCGCGAGGACATTGCTCGACTCAACTTTATTGGTTCTGGGCTTGAAGGTGTCCTGATACATCTCCAGGCCATAGTTCCAGCTCAAGTGGCCCCCTGCGCCCAGGTCGAAGCGCGCGGTGTTTTCCCCTTGCAGGCCCCAGGTGTCGGTCTGGAAATGGTCGGTGTAGGGCGCGAAGTAGTTGCCCGAACTCAGCGACGCCACATTGGGCGCATTGGCCCGGTCCAGCTGGGTGGTGACGTAATAGAGCTTGGCCTTGAAGTCGATCAGCGGGTTGTCCGGGCTGTAGCTGTAGTCCAGCGCGACGTTTTTTGCGTTGAGATTGTTTTTGCTGGTGCGCAGGTAATAGGTGCTCAGCAGGTCATCGGCGATGTAGCCCCAGGAATCGTTGCTGTCGGTGTCGCTTTCCAGGTAGCTCAACTGCACGCGCTGGTCGTTGGGCAGGTTCAGGCCGAACTTGACGATCTGCGAGCGGGTCACGCTGCCGGTGTCGCCGACTTCGCTGTTCAACCAGTCGTCGAAGGCCGCCGGGGCGTATTTCCTGGCGCGCAGATTGGTGCCCAGGTTTTTGTCATTGTGGGTGCCGCCGCGATAGTTGCCGAAATGCCGCTCGCTGTAGCCCAGCAATACATCACCACGTTCATCGCCAAAGGCGAACACGCCGCTGCCGTTGAAGTTTGTGCCGTTGCCCAGCTCACCGATGCCGCTGCCGGCACGAACCCGTCCGCCGTAGGGTTTGCCGTCCTTGAGAAACTCGCTGGCGTCGAGGGTCTTGAACGACGCGATACCGCCCAACACCGCCGCGCCGCCCTGCCCCGACTGGCTGCCTTTGTCGATCTCGATGCTGGAGATGAACTCCGGGTCGATCAGCATCGTGCCGTTGCGTTGCTGGTGGCCGTTGACGTTGAAGTTCTGGCGCATGCCGTCGATGTTCATGTTCACACGGCCATAGTCCTGCACCCCGCGAATGTTCACGGACAGGCCGGGGTCGCGTTGATCGACGGCGGTGTAGACGCCCGCGGTTTCCTCCAGCATGTCGGCGGCGTGACGGGGCGGGCGTTTATCGATCATGTCACGGCTGATCACCGCCACCGACTTTGGGCTCTGGTACACCCAGTCACTGGCCTGGCCGTTGCTGCTGCCGGTGATGGTGGTGGTGCCCACGGTCATGGCGTCGTCATGCTCGGCGTTGACCCGATTGAGGGTAACCTGACGCTCGCCGGTGAAGCGGAACTCCACCGGCGCCCCGCCGAGCAATCGGCCAAGACCTTCCTGCACGCTGAAACGCCCCTTGAGCGGGGTGCTGCTCAATCCTTGCAGACGCTGGCTGTCGAACAACACTTGCAGACCTGCCTGATCGGCGAACGCCAGCACGGCACTGCCCAGGGCTTGCGCAGGGATATCGAACATCAGCATGGCGGGCTGGGCAGCACCGACCTGGGGCTGCGCGGCATACACCGGGGTCGTTGCGACGAATAGACCCAGGTGAATGGCCAGGGCTAACCGGCTACCGGTGATACGCCCCTTGGTGAGTGCTGACATTTCTGATTTTCCCTGCGCCAAGCGGTTTTTGTTTATGCGAATGCTTCTCACCTAGCAAGACGTACGAGGCGCGGGAAGTCAGTAAGACTTTTTTCAAGGTTTTTAAAATAAGGGGAGATTGGCGATGACAGGAGCCGGCATACGGCGCCTGTCAGCAGATCAATAAATCAGGCTGAGGCCCGCAAGATCCAGGCGTTGCACCTGAAGCTCCTGGGTCAGGGTCACGAGTGCGCTGTCGAGCATGTCGAGGCGGAACACACCGCTGACCTCACGATCACCCAGCGCCGAGTCGGCCAGCACCACGCGTCCGGGACGATAGCGATTGAGTTGTTCGATGACTTTGGCCAGTGGCTGGCGATCGAAGATCAACACGCCGCGCCGCCAACTGGTGGCACGCTCCACGTCGAACTGATCCATCGGCACCACGCCTTCCTGAGGGCTGTAGCGCGCGGCCTGGCCCTCTTTGAGTACCCGCTCGGAAGGGCCTTTTTTTGCCGGCGCCTGCATCGTGACTTCAACACTGTGTTGCAGCACGCCGACCCAGGCCTGGTGATCCTCTTCACGCTCCACCACAAAGCGCGTGCCCAAAGCTCGCGTCTGCCCGCCGGCACTCTGCACCACGAACGGGCGGGTTTCCTCACCCGCCCTCGGCGCCACGTCAAAGATCGCCGAGCCTTGCAACAGACTGATGCGCCGCTGTGCACCGTCGAAATCCAGCCGGATTGCACTGGCGGAATCCAGCTCCACCTTGCTGCCATCGGCCAGGTGCACCGTGCGTACTTCGCCTTTCTGCGTGACGTAATCGGCCTGCCACTGCAACAGCGCGTCCGGCCCGCGCAGCCAGCCAACCCCCGTGAGCACCACCACCAGCGCGACAGCCGCTGCACGTTGCCAGGGCCTGCGTCGCCTGGCGCGGCGCGCGGGCAACGGCGCCGAGGTCGGGCGCTGGCGATGTGGCGGTTCATCCTTGTATACATCACCCAGCGCCGACCAAGTCTGTTCGGCGAACCGCAATGCCGCCTCGTGACGACTGTCGCAGGCGATCCAGTGCTGCAGCTCGGCCTGCTCCTGTTCGGTCAGGGCACCGGCGTGCAGGCGCACCGCCCACTCGGCCGCCGCCTCGGTAATGCTGTGCTGTTGCGGACCCTGGCTATTCACGTGTGCATCTCGAATTTTTCGTTATGTAACGCTGTGACGTCTGAGGTGGCGCATTTCGGTAACTCATTCGTCGGGAGGCGCCACTTCGCCGTCCTGCAAGCGCTGCATCACATAGGCCAGGGCCTTGGCCAGGTGCTTTTGCACGGAGCTGTCGGAGATGTCCAGGTGCCGGGCAACCTGGGCGTGGGTCATACCTTCCATGCGGTTCAGACGGAAGATCTGCTGGGTGCGCTCCGGCAACTCCGCCAGTGCCTGCTTCAATGCCTGTCGCTGTTGCTGCGCCATTGCCTGAGCCTCCAACCCGGCCACTTCATCTTCAATCTCGGCCAGCGCCTCATGGGGCACGGAATCTGTCTTGCGCCGTGCTTCCTGGCGAATATGGTCGATCAGAAGATTGCTCGCCGTTCGATAGAGATAGCCTTGGGAGTTGTCGATGCGCTCACCGGCCGGCTTTTCGGCCAGGCGCAGGAAACTCTCCTGCACCAGGTCTGCGGCCAACTGCGGGTCCCGCACCTTGCGCGCCAGATACCCGCGCAGGGTATCGGCATGCTTGAGAAACAGGCCTTTGAGATCCACGTCCGACAAACCGACTCCCTGGAATGTTTAGGAAACAGGCGGGCATCTTAAGCGTTGTCGAGAATGATTTTCAATTGATATCTAATCTGATTCGTCCATGGGAAAGCTCTGATTGAGCGTTCGGTAATCGAACAGATCCCGCTCGGAAACCTGTGGATCAATTGACCAAACTAACCATTCAGTACATTTTACTTCCACAACCAACAATAACTGTGGACACCCCCTATGCCGCCGATCGTGCTGGTACTCAACGGCCCCAACCTCAACCTGCTCGGCACCCGCGAGCCCGCCACCTACGGTCATGAAACCCTGGCCGACATCGCCGCCCTGTGTGGTCGCAGCGCCGAGCAACTTGGGCTGAAGATCGAATTTCGCCAGACCAACCACGAAGGCGAACTGCTCGACTGGATCCACGGTGCCCGCGCCCGTTGCGCAGGTATCGTGATCAACCCGGCGGCCTGGACCCACACCTCGGTGGCAATTCGCGATGCGCTGGTGGCCAGTGAAGTGCCGGTGATCGAAGTGCACCTGTCCAACGTGCATGCGCGCGAGGCGTTTCGTCATCATTCCTTTGTGTCGCCCATTGCCAAGGCGGTGCTGGCCGGCTTCGGCAGCCACGGTTACCACCTGGCCCTGAGCCATTTCAGCCAGTTGCTGAAGGCATGAGCCCGATGAAGCCACGCATTCTCGCCGGCCTGATCGGTGCCGGCATCCAGGCCTCACGTACCCCGGCCCTGCATGAACAGGAAGGCGATGCCCAGGGCCTGCGCTACCTGTATCGCCTGATCGACCTGGAACCGCTGCGCCTGGAGGTCAACGCCCTGCCCGACCTGCTGGACGCCGCCGAGCTGATGCACTTCACCGGACTGAACATTACCTACCCGTGCAAGCAAGCGATCCTGCCCCTGCTCGATGAACTGTCTGACGAAGCCCGGGGCATCGGCGCGGTCAACACCGTGGTGTTCAAAGGCGGCAAGCGCATTGGCCACAACACCGATTGTCTGGGTTTTGCCGAAGGGTTCCGCCGCCATCTGAATGACGTTGCGCGCCGGAATGTCGTGCAGATGGGCGCGGGTGGTGCGGGTGCGGCGGTGGCCCATGCACTGCTGGCGGAGGGCGTGGAGCACTTGAGTCTTTTCGACGTGGACAGCACCCGCGCCCACGACCTTGTGGATAACCTGGCCAAGCGTTTCGGTGCCGGGCGCGCCCAGGTCGGCCATCACCTTGAACACGCCATGGCCGAAGCCGACGGCCTGGTCAATACCACCCCGATGGGCATGGCCAAGCTGCCCGGCACCCCTGTGTCGGCTACGCTGTTGCGGCCAGCGTTATGGGTGGCGGAAATCGTGTATTTCCCACTGGAAACCGAACTGCTGCGCGACGCCCGCGCCCTGGGTTGCCGCACGCTGGATGGCGGCAACATGGCGGTGTTCCAGGCGGTGAAAGCGTTTGAATTGTTCAGTGGCGAGGTGCCGGATGCCGACAGGATGCTTGCGCATTTTCAGAGCATGAATACCTGACTGACGAAACCGGATCAAAAATTGTGGGAGCTGGCTTGCCTGCGATAGCGATCTGTCAGTCACATCATCGTTGACTGAGACACCGCAATCGCAGGCAAGCCAGCTCCCACATTGAGTGTATTTCAAGCCGAGATTTTCAGGCCTGCAAGTAACGCATCACCGATTCGCAGATCATGTCGCGATGGCGCTGCTTGACCGCCTCATCCGACAACTCGATCTGAAAAATCTCACTGAACGTGTGGCGGTTGGAGACCCGGTAAAAGCTGAACGAGTTGATCAGCAAATGCACGTCCAACGGTTCCAGCCCCTCGCGGAACACACCCAGCTCGGCGCCCCGGCGCAACGTCGCGCCCAGCGCTTCGAGGATGTTGCTGTTCATCGCCTTGATCGCATCCGAGCGCTTCACGTACTCGGCATTGTGGATATTTTCGATGCTGACGATGCGCACGAAATCCACGTTCTGGTCGTGGTGATCGAAGGTGAATTCCACCAGCCGGCGGATCGCCTCGCGGGGCTCCAGCGCGGTGAGGTTCATGCGTGTTTCGGTGTTGCGGATATCGCCGTAGAGTTTTTCCAGCACCTCGACGTACAACTGCTCCTTGCTGCCGAAGTAGTAATAGATCATGCGCTTGGACGTGTGGATGCGCTCGGCGATGGCATCCACCCGGGCGCCGGACAGGCCCTGCTGGACAAACTCGACAATGGCTTCCTGGAGTATGTTTTCGCGGGTCTTTTCCGGATTGTTCTTACGACTCTTGCGGGGTGCCTCGGAGGTCATGGTGCGCTCACGGCCAGTGTTGTGCAGGCGGTGATTATGGGCCGCGGCGCCCGCCGAAGGAAGCACCTGGCCACTCGTTACAACCGCGCCTGGCGTGCCGCGCCACTGCGGGACTTGGCCATCGCCGCCAGGCGCACCGCCACGTTGGCCGCCCCGTAGCCCGCATAGCCGTTCTTGCGCTGGAGGATCTCGAAGAAAAACCGTCCTTCGAAGGCCTCGGTGTACACATGAAACAGCTCACCACCCTGGGCGTCACGGTCGTACAGCACGTTGTAGTACGCCAACTCGCTGAGGAATTCGTCGTCGAAATCGAAGCGCGCCGCCAGGTCGTCGTAATAGTTGAGCGGGATATCCAGCAGCGGTACCCCCGCCTCCTTGGCCCGGCGCACCTCGGCGAAAATATCCCCGCAATCGAAGGCAATATGGTGCACGCCCGAACCGCGATAGCTGGATAACGCGTGAGAAATGGCGGTGTTGCGGTTCTCGGAGATGTTCAGCGGCAGTCGAATGGAACTGCACCGGCTGCGCAACGCGCGGCTTTTCACCAGGCCGTAAGGGTCGGGCAACACCACTTCGTCATCCGCTTCAAAATCCAGCAGGCTCTTGTAGAACAGCACCCAGCTGTCGAGGCTGTCCGCCGGCAAGGCCATGGCCATATGGTCGATGCGCAACAATCCACCGCCGGACGATGCTGCCGGTTGCAGGTTGAAATCCGTGTCGTACAGCCCGCTTTCACCGGGGTCCACCAGGTAGATCAGGCTGCCGTCCGGCGCGCGCACCGCCGCCAGTTCCAACTCGTTCGGCCCGACCAGCCCGCGATACGGTTGGCCCTTGTAAGCCACCGCGCGCTCCAGCGCCTTGGTGCTGTCCTTGACCCGCAGCGCGGTGGCGCACAGCGACGGCCCATGGGCTTCGAAAAAGTTGTGGGCAAAGGAATAGGGTTCGCAATTGAGGATCAGGTTGATATCGCCCTGGCGCAGCAGACTCACACTCTTGGAGCGGTGCTGCCCGGCCTTGACGAACCCCAGGCGCTCCAGCCAGTGAGTCAGCTTGGCGCCGAGGCTTTCGTCCACGGCAAACTCCAGGAATTCGATACCGTCATAGGCGCTGGCCGCCGGGGTATCAAACAGCATCTCGAGCGGTTGCGCTGGCGCGTTCTGCTGCAAGCGCTCGCGGGTTTTCTCTTCCAGGTACAGCAACGAGCGCAAGCCATCCGCTGCATTCGCGCGGGTCGGCGCGGCGCGGAAACCATCGTTGAAGATTTCCAGGGACAACGGCCCGGTATAGCCACTCTGGAGGATCGGCGCGAGAAACCCCGCCAGGTCGAATTCGCCCTGCCCCGGGAAGCAACGGAAATGCCGGCTCCACTCCAGCACGTCCATGGCCAGGATCGGTGCGTCGGCCATTTGCACAAAGAAGATCTTGTCACCGGGAATCTCGGCGATGGCGCTGGGGTCGCCCTTGAGCGACAAGGTATGAAAACTGTCCAGCAACACGCCAAGGCTGGGATGGTCCACCTGACGCACCAGGTTCCACACCTGCTGCCAGGTGTTCACATGCTTGCCCCAGGCCAGCGCCTCATAACCGATCCGCATGCCACGCCGCCCGGCGCGCTCGGCCAACAGGCTCAAGTCATCCAGCAGAATGCGCTCATCGCCCACGCAATCGGCCGACGCATTGCTGCACACCAGCACCAGGTCGGTGCCCAGTTCCTGCATCAAGTCGAACTTGCGTTCGGCGCGTTCCAGGTTGCGGGCCAGGCGGTCGCGGCGGCAGCCTTCGAAGTCGCGAAACGGCTGGAACAAGGTAATGGCGATGCCCAGGTCAGCGCACATTTGCCTAACTTCCCTTGGGCTGCCGTCGTAATACAACAGGTCGTTTTCGAAGATCTCGACGCCGTCGAATCCGGCGGCGGCGATGGCTTCGAGTTTTTCCGGCAGGGTGCCGCTCAAGGAAACGGTGGCAATGGAACGTTGCATGGGCGACTCCCGGCAATAGTTGTTTGCGGCAAATTATTGGCCCCTTGCCTACCCGCAGCAATTAAAATGTACGAACCGGTTAGTTTTTGGTGCGATTATCGAACACTATGCCCCTTTGGCGAATTGACGATTTTTTAACCGCTACGCACCATCGACGCAGCAACAAGACCCAGAACACACCATAAAAATTTCAAAAAACGGGTACGACCTCATGCCTCTGCAAAACTCCGTCCTGGCCGCACGCCCGGGCAACCCGCACGCCGGCATCGGCGACAAGATCCGCGGCGCCCTGGCCGTGGGCAAAACCCGCTGGGGCATGCTGGCCCTGGTGTTTTTCGCCACCACCCTGAACTACATCGACCGCGCCGCCCTGGGCGTGATGCAACCGATCCTGGCCAAGGAAATGAGCTGGACGGCCATGGACTACGCCAACATCAATTTCTGGTTCCAGGTGGGCTACGCGATTGGCTTTGTGCTGCAAGGCCGCTTGATCGACCGTATCGGCGTGAAACGCGTGTTCTTCTGCGCGGTGCTGTTGTGGAGCCTGGCCACCGGCGCCCACGGCCTGGCCACGTCGGCGGTCGGCTTTATGGTCTGCCGTTTCATTCTCGGGCTGACCGAGGCGGCCAACTACCCGGCCTGCGTGAAGACCACTCGCCTGTGGTTCCCCGCCGGAGAGCGCGCAGTGGCCACCGGCATCTTCAACGCCGGTACCAACGTCGGCGCGATGATGACGCCGATGCTGCTGCCGCTGATCCTCCACGTGTGGGGCTGGCAGGCGGCGTTTCTGTGCATGTCGGCACTCGGCGGCATCTGGTTGCTGTGCTGGGGCCTGAAGTACTTCAACCCGGAAGACCATCCCCACGTCAAACCGTCAGAGCTGGCCTACGTGCAGCAACAGGCCGAGCCGGAACAACCCCGCGTGCCGTTCAGCCGTATCCTGCGCATGCGCGGCACCTGGGCCTTCGCCCTCGCCTATTCGATGACCGCGCCGGTGTTCTGGTTCTACCTGTACTGGCTGCCGCCGTTCCTGAACCAGCAATACAACCTGGGCATCAACGTGACGCAGATGGGCATCCCGCTGATCATCATCTACCTGACCGCCGACTTCGGCAGCATCGGCGGGGGCATTCTGTCGTCGTTCCTGATCGGTCGCGGCATGAACCCGATCAAGGCCCGGCTGCTGTCGATGCTGCTGTTCGCCTGCTGCATCGTCGGCGTGATCATGGCCGCCGGCTCCAGCCAGCTGTGGGTCGCGGTGTTCGCCATCTCCCTGGCCATCGGTGCGCACCAGGCCTGGACCGCCAACATCTGGAGCCTGGTGATGGACTACACGCCCAAGCACATGATGAGCACCGTGTTCGGTTTCGGCGGGATGTGCGCGGCCATCGGCGGCATGTTCATGACCCAACTCGTCGGCCACATTCTCACGGTGACGAACAACAACTACACCGTGCTGTTCACCCTGATTCCGGCGATGTACTTCATTGCGCTGACCTGGATGTATTTCATGGCGCCGCGCAAGATTCCTACCGTCGAGGTCTGAGTCAACGCCGCCGCTGCTGCCACGCAGCGGCGAGCCCGCTCATGCAGATCACCCCGATGCCGACCACCGTGGTCACATCGGGGGTATGGGCAAATACCAACCAGCCCAGCAACCCCGCGAACACAATCTGGCAATAGCCGAACGGTGCCAGCAACGCCGGTGCCGCGAAGCGGAACGCCTGGGTCAGCAGCAGGTGCGCGGTCATCCCGCAGGTGCCCAGCGCCAGCATCATCACCGCGTGCCACAGGCTCGGCACTTGCCAGAAGAACGGCACCAGCGCACTCATCACCAGGGTATTGCACAGGCCGGCGAAAAAGTTGCTGGTGGTGGGGGTGTCGTATTGGCTGAGGATGCGCGTGAGCAGTTGGTAGAAGCAGAAAAACAGCGCCGAACACAGTGGCAGCAGCACCGCCGGGGTGAAGAGCTCACCGCCGGGATGGATGATCACCAGCACGCCGATGAAACCACAGATCACCGCCAGCCATTGGCCACGGGTGACACGCTCGCCCAGCAGCGGTACGGAAAGGGCGGTGACGAGGATCGGTGCCAGGAAGTTCACCGCCGTGGCTTCCGCCAGGGGGATGTAATGCAGCGCCGAGGTGAAAAACAGGCTGGTGCCCAACAGGCACAACGCCCTGATCACCTGAAGCAGCGGGCGCTTGCTGCGCAGCACGCGCAAACCCGATTGCGGCAGGAAGATGCCGGCCATCAACAAGGTATGCACCAGGTACCTCGCCCACACCACCATCACGATCGGATAGAACCCGGCCAGGTACTTGGAAAGTGCGTCGTGGCTGGAGAACAGAAACGTCGCCACCACAATCAGCACAATGCCTTTGAAGGGGTGATTGACGCCGGAAAGCGGGGTACTGAGGGTCATTGAATTCTCTTGCGTGGCGGCTGAACGCGGGGGCACTCAACCCGGTAATCTAGCAGCCGGGCATGCGTCTGCCCCAAGAGCATAACCAAACACCGTGCGAACAGCGCACTAAATCGCGGGATGCCAGTCCAACGCAGCACCCTGAAACCCAAGTTGCACACTTTCAACCAAGGCCTATCCGTCATGAAAAAAGCCCTTCTCCTGCTTCCTGCCCTTGCCCTGCTCGCCGCCTGCAACCAGGAACAAACCCCCGCCAAGCCTGCACCGGCTTCCGTACAAGCGACACTGGTCCCGCAAACCCCGCCCACCGACCAATGGGTTGGCCGCTGGATCGGCGTCGAAGGCCTCAACCTGACCATCGCCAAGGACGACGCCGTTGGCCGCGGCCACTACCTCCTGACCATGCAATATGGCCTCGACGCCGATGACTCAGGCACCTTCAAGGGTGAAGCCGCCGAAGACGGCATCGCCTTCACCCGCCCCGACGGCCCACAGCTGATGCGTGCCGGCGACGGTGAAGCCACCGGCCTCAAATGGCTGGCCGGTAAAAAAGACTGCCTGGTCGTGAACGCCGGCGAAGGCTATTGCCGCGACTGACCTGGCAAAACTGACACAAGTTTCATCTGGCGCCCCTGCCGGCCCGCCTCGGGAGCGGCGATACTAAGCCGCGATCGATCCTGTCGGACAGCCGGGCTGGCGCCATTCCCGCGCAGCAACAACACTGCACTCAACACAGTGGTTTGACGGTTTATCGAGAGGATTGCCCCATGTTATGGAGAAAAGGCCGACGCAGCGACAACGTGGTGGACGCCCGCGATGGCAGCGGCGGCGGCGGCATGCGCTTCGGCGGCGGCAAAGGCCTGAGCTTGACGGCCATCGTGCTGATCGTCGGCATTGGCTGGCTGACCGGCCAGGACCCGTTGCAGATCCTTGGCCAGTTGACCGGCCAGATGGAACAGGCGCCGTCGGTGAGTACGCCGTCGCGCCAGGCGCCACCGGCCAACGATGACCAAGCCGATTTCGTTCGGGCGGTACTGGGCGACACCGAAGACACCTGGGCGCAGGTGTTCCAGGAAAACGGGCTGGCGTACAAGAACCCGAAGCTGATCCTGTTCCGTGGCCGGGTCAACTCCGCCTGCGGGGGCGCCACTTCGGCCAGCGGCCCGTTCTATTGCCCGGCTGACCAACAGGTGTACCTGGACCTGGATTTCTTCCGGGAAATGTCGCAACGCTTCAAGGCCGCCGGCGACTTCGCCCAGGCCTACGTGATTGCCCACGAGGTAGGGCATCACGTGCAGACGCTGCTGGGCATCTCGGCGAAGATCCAGGCCGCGCGCCAACAGGGCCGGCCGATGCAGGGCGACGGTGGGCTGCTGGTGCGCCAGGAGCTGCAAGCCGACTGTTTTGCCGGCGTGTGGGCCAACCGGGCACAGAAACGCCTGAACTGGCTGGAGCCCGGCGATGTTGAAGAAGCACTGAACGCGGCCAACGCCATTGGCGATGACCGCTTGCAACAACAGGGTCAGGGCCGCGTAGTCCCCGACTCGTTTACCCACGGCACCTCGGCACAGCGGGTTCGCTGGTTCAAGACCGGCTTTGCCCAGGGCCAGATCACTCAATGCGACACTTTTTCAGCCAAGAGTCTTTAAATGAATAAACGATCGGGATTGCTGCTGGGCTTGTTGATCACCTGTTCCTCCTTCACCTGGGCCGCCGGAGAAGACCACGGCGTCAAGGTGATCAGTCCCGATCGTTTTCACCTGGATGCCGGCGACCTCAGCCTGGGCTTGAGCCAGGACTGGCGCCAGCCCCTGCCCAACGTCACCCGCGCGCTGATCATCGTGCATGGTCGCCTGCGCAATGCGCAAACCTATCTGCAAAGCGGCGAAGACGCCGCCGAACATGCGGGCCAGGCCAGCAACACCTTGGTCATCGCACCGCAGTTTCTCAATGAGTCGGACGTGAAGCGCAACCACTTGGACAACCAGGTCCTGCGCTGGCATGGCAATGACTGGATGGCCGGCGAGCCGTCGCTCGGCCCGGGCCAGGTCAGTTCCTACGGCGCCCTCGACCAGATCATCAAGCACCTGGGCAATCGCAAGCTGTTCCCGGGCCTGAAAGAAATCGTGGTCGCCGGCCATTCCGGCGGCGGCCAGGTGGTGCAGCGCTTTGCCCTGACCGGCCACGACCACCCGACCCTGCAAACCGAAGGCATTCGCCTGCGCTACGTGGTGGCGAACCCATCGTCCTACGCCTACTTCACGCCCCAGCGCCCGGTGAAGTTCGACGTGGCGAGTTGCCCGGGCTTCAACGACTGGAAGTACGGCATGCAAAACCTGCCGGCCTACGCCAAAGGCCAGAGTGCCGAGCAGCTTGAACAGACTTACGTCGCGCGCAACATCACCTACCTGCTGGGCCAGCAAGACACCGACCCGAACCACCCGGCGCTGGACAAGAACTGCGGTGCCGAAGCCCAGGGCGCGTACCGCCTGATTCGCGGACACAACTACTTCGACTACCTCAAGCAGCGCCATCCACAGTTGAGCCACACCCTGGTGGAAGTGCCGGGCGTGGGGCATAACGGGGATGGGATGTTCACATCGCCTGAAGGCGAGAAAGTGTTGTTTACCCAGTAACACCTGAAGAAACCGGATCAAACATGTGGGAGCTGGCTTGCCTGCGATGGCATCACCTTGGCAGGGGTGATAGAACGCGGTGTCTGCATCGCAGGCAAGCCAGCTCCCACACAAGCCGCGTACCACAGTTGATTTTTGGTGCCTGGGTTAGATCATCCGGCGCAAGGCGGCGCAATCTTCGGCATGCCAATCCACCAACGCCGGCCACGGGTTCTCCGGCAGGTTGACCAACACCGTCCGCGCCCCCGCCGCCCGCCCGCAATCCAGGTCGAAGCGGTAATCCCCCACCATCACCATCTCGCTCGGCGCCACGTCCCACGCCGCAGCCAGCTTCAGCAAACCACCGGGGTCCGGCTTGGGCGGTGCATCGTCACGTCCCAGCACGTCCTCGATGGCAAAGCAGTCGGCCAGGCCAATCGCTTCGAGGGTGATGTGCGCCAGCTCCCGCGCATTGCGAGTCAGGATGCCCAGGCGATAACCACGCCCCGCCAGTTCACGCACCAGCGCCACGGCACCGGTCGCGGCGACCGAACCGAGGGCCAGTTCCCGCTCGTGCTCCAGCAACCAGGCATGCTTGGCCGCCGCGATTTCCGCCGGCAGCGCCGCCAGGTGCGTGAGGATGTCGTCTTCGGGCGGGATCTCCAGCGCCACGCGAATGGCCGCAAAGTCATGCACGGCCACCGTGAGGGTGCCGTCCATGTCGAACACCCAGTGCTTGATATCCGACAGGCTCATGCCCAGTCCTTGCGATGGCGAATCAAGCCTTCCTGGGTCACCGAGGCCACCAACTGGCCGGCGCGGTTGTACACGCTGCCCCGGGAAAACCCACGGGAATTACCGGCCCACGGGCTGTCCATGGCATAGAGCAACCAGTCATCGGCACGCAGGTCGGCGTGGAACCACAGCGCGTGGTCGAGGCTGGCGACCTGCATGTCTTTCTGCCACACGGTCTTGCCATGGGGCAGCAAGGAAGTGGTGAGCAGGCCGAAATCCGAGGCATAGGCCAGCAGGTATTTGTGCAGCGCCGGCGCATCGGCCAGGGCGCCGTCGGCCCGGAACCACACATACTTGACCGGATCGGACGGCTGCGGGTTGTACGGGTCCTTTTCGGTGACCGGGCGCACTTCGATCGGCTTGGGGCACAGCAGCTTGTCACGCATGTGCTCGGGGATCAGGTGCGCACGCTGCTGGGTCAATTCCAGCTCCGACGGCAGGTTTTCCGGGCCGACCACCACGGGCATGGTGGTCTGGTGCTCGAAGCCTTGTTCGTCGTACTGGAACGACGCACTGCAGGTGAAGATCGGATGGCCCTTCTGGATCGCCGTGACACGGCGCGTGCTGAAACTGCCGCCATCACGTACACGGTCCACCGAATACACCACCGGCAACGCCGCATCGCCAGGGCGCAAGAAATAACCGTGCAGCGAATGCACGTGCCGCGCTTCTTCTACGGTCTGGCTGGCCGCCGACAGCGACTGGCCGAGGACCTGGCCGCCGAACAGTTGACGAAAACCCAGGTCCTGGCTGCGGCCACGAAAAAGGTTTTCCTCAATCGGCTCCAGGGTCAGCAAGTCCACCAGATCTTCCAATACTTGGCTCATAGAGCAACTCCTACAAACGTTGGTGCATTCCGGGCTGCCTATCCGTGCAGCGTGTCCAACCATTGGGCGCGGGTGATGCGATACAAAACATGATGGCGCAGCGGGTCATCGGCCGCGACCTTGGGGTGTTCGAAATCTGCCTGGGGATCGTAATGCATACCGATGGCCTGCATGACTTTTTGTGATGGCAAATTGGCTTCAGTGGTAAAAGCGACGATTTCGTCCAGTTGCACGCGGTCGAAACCACAGCGCACCGCGGTCCACGCCGCCTCGCTGGCATACCCCAGCCCCCAGTGCTCACGGGCCAGGCGCCAGCCGATCTCCACCGCCGGGGTGAAGGCGCCTTCAAAGCCGACATTCTGCAGCCCGGTCAGGCCGATGAACTCGCCGGTGTCCTTGCGCTGCAAGGCCCACAGGCCAAAGCCGTACTCGGCGAAATGCCCGCGAATCCGGCCAATCAGCGCGGCACTTTCCAGATGGCTCAACCTGGCCGGGAAATACCGCATCACCTGCGGGTCGGCACACATGCGCGCAAAGTCCGGCAGGTCGCTGTCGCGCCATTGGCGCAGCACCAGGCGTGCGCTTTCCAACTCCAGTATCGGCTCCATGGGTCCCCCTCCCTTGCCATGTGCGTGAGTGTACAACGCGGGTAAGATGCGTCGCAGATTCTCGTCAGAAAATGCCATGCCTTTGCCATTGATTTACCACGATGACTACAGCCCCGAGTTCCCGGCGGACCACCGGTTCCCCATGGACAAGTTTCGCCTGCTGCGCGACCACCTGGTGGCCAGCGGGCTGACCGAGGACCGCCAACTGCTGCGCCCGCAACTGTGCCCACCGGATGTCCTGGCCCTGGCCCATGACCCCGCCTATATCGAACGCTACATGGGCGGCGAACTGTCCCGCGAAGACCAGCGCCGCCTCGGCCTGCCGTGGAACGAAGCCCTGGCCCGGCGTACCGTGCGCGCGGTCGGCGGTTCGATACTCGCCGCCGAACAGGCCCTGGAACACGGCCTGGCCTGCCACCTGGCGGGCGGTACTCATCATGCCCATTACGATTACCCGGCAGGTTTCTGCATCTTCAATGACCTGGCGGTGATCAGCCATTACCTGCTGGCCAGCGGCCGGGTCAACCGCGTGCTGATCTTCGACTGCGACGTGCACCAGGGCGACGGCACCGCGCGCATCCTGCACGACACCCCGGAAGCGATCACCGTATCGCTGCACTGCGAAAAGAACTTCCCGGCGCGCAAGGCCCAGAGCGACTGGGACATCCCGCTGCCCATGGGCATGGGTGACGCCGACTACCTCAAGGTGGTGGACGATGCGCTCAACTACCTGCTGCCGCTGTATCAACCCGACCTGGTGCTGTACGACGCCGGCGTCGATGTGCATAAAGATGATGCCCTCGGCTACCTCAAGCTGACCGACGCCGGCGTGGCCGCCCGCGATGAAAGCGTGATGCGCCACTGCCTGGGCCGTGACATCCCGGTGATGGGCGTGATCGGGGGCGGTTACAGCAAGGACCGCCCGGCCCTGGCCCGGCGCCACGGCATCCTGCACCACAGCGCCCAGCGGGTGTGGACGTCATCAGTTTGTCACTGAACTGTGGGCGTTACCCACAATGCCTGTGGAACGGCCTGTGGATAACTTGAGCGTAAGGGGCTGAAAGCGAATAGCCATATGGCCTGTGTGAAACTGTACATTTTCTGATCAGACACTTTTGCACAGCCGTGAAACGTTGTGGAAGATCCGGCCTGCGCAGGTTTTGCAACAAAACTGCCGCAACCCGTCGTCACCCTGAAAGCCTCCTCCGCCTTCAGAGTATTCAGCGATGGCAACGTACAAGATCGGCAGTAGCTCGACACCCGGCAATGACGACGCCTTGAAAAAGGTCGCGGCCACCTTCGACGTGGCGATGTCCCGTGCCCTTTCCGGCTTCAAGGAAGCCGCCCACCCCGGCAATTTCAAGGTGCTGGCCAGCAACGACAAACCGTTTTTCACCGACGGCACCGGTGTCACCGACAACACCAAGGACAAGAAGATTGCCGACGTCAAAGCCAGCGGTGATCAGGTAGCGATCAGCCACCTCAACGACCCGAACCTGGCCGACATCAGCAACACCGGCATTCCCCTGGCCAACATCGCCAGTGTCACCAAGCTTTCCGACAACGTCCTGGAGCTGAAAACCCGCGACGGCAGGGACATCATCATCATCAAACAGATGACCCCGTACCTGTTCGACGGCATGGCCGGCAAGGCCGACGCCGTGGATGCGTTGAACAAGAGCAAGGCCGACGGCTACCGCATCGCCCAGGCCGGTGACACCGCGCCGGGCCTGGAGACCTACAAAGGCATCGGCCCGGCCGATGAAGTGGGCCCGGGCATGATTCGCTATGAAACCGTGTCGGGCGACAAAGTCGTCGTCAGTAAGGAAACCAACAGCGACCTGTACGAAAAAGTGAAGTCCGACGGTGAAACCTGGGGCCTGATCAACGACAGCAAAAATGAAGGCTATCGCCTGGCCAGCGCCAACGAAGCCGGCGGCGTGAGCCAGGTGGGCACACCGGAAGAACTTGGCCACGGCCTGATCCGCTACGAAACCGCGTCCGGCGACAAGATCATCGTCTCCCAGGCCATCAGCCCCGACCTGTATGCCTCGGTGGTCAAGGAATCCGACGGCATTTTCGGCGTGAACGGCGCGGTGGACACCAACTGGATCGACAACTCCAAATACTCCAGCGCCAAGGACTGGGACAAGATCGTCGGCAACACCAGCGGCACGCCCACCCAGGAAGAACGCGACCTCGACCGCCCGCGCGCGGCCTCGAAAATGCTCAGCGACAACTGGGACAAGTGGGGCCTGCACGACCGCCCGATCGACTTCTCCAACCCGCCCACCGACCTGCCGCCCGAAGCCCAGGCCTGCCTCAAATACCTGGCCGGCAGCCCGAGCCTGATGAACGCCCTGGACAGTGGCGGCCTGGGCAAGAGCGATGGGGTGATCACCCACGCCGATGTGGACAAGTTCATCAGCCAGTCGAACAAGGATCTGTCGGCCGCGTCGAAGTCCTACGGCACCTTCCTCAGCAAGAACCCCGGCGCCAGCGGCCTGGCCAAGGAAAACGCCAAGTCCGCCGCCATCGTCATGGCCAATATTTCCCTGGTGAGCAGCGCCGGCCCGGAAATGCAGGGGCCCAACCAGCGCGCCAACAACGGCAGCCTCAACACCACCAACCTCAAGGCGATCAAGGATGACACGGGCCTGAGCCCCGAATTGACCGGCGCCGCCGGCTACTGGTCGACGCCCGGCATGATGCGCACCCTCGACATGGCGGGCGACCTGCCCGCCACCGCCAAGGCCGACGGCATCACCCAACAGAAAAACCTCGGCGCCTGGCTGGAAAACCAGGCACCCAAGGACGACCACGGCGTGCTGATGATGCTCAGCAACGCCTCGGTGCGCAGCTCGGTGGCCGATGTCGACACCTCCAAGCTGACCAAGGATGTGCTCGAACACCCGGAAAACTACGACGGCAAGACCAAAGCCGCCGTGATGATGGAAATCAGCGACGCCCGCGCCCGCATGGCCGCCAGCGACAAGGTGGGCGACGGCGACCTGTACGCGGGGATCACCGCCGACAGCGAATACCACCTCAACCCGACCAAATCCAAAGTCACCGACCAGTTGGATGCGGCCATCGGCCAACTGTCCAGCGATCCGGACGTGAAAACATTCCTGGCGCAGAACCAGGCCTCGGGCATGCGCGATATCGTCGCCAGCGACCCGGCGATCAAGCGCGAGCTGCAAGCCTACCAGGACAGCCAGATCAACAGCGGCAACGTGATCAACACCGCACTGGCCACCAAGGACAGCAACGGCAACCCGCTGTCGATGATGGACGCCCTGAGCCTGGCCGGCACCGACGCCACCCTCACCGACCTGGCCCTGGGCGGCGACGGGCATGTGGACTTGAGCGCCGTGGCCGACAAGTCCGGCAAGTCCGGCGACATCGAGCAGTACTTCAAGGACCACATTCTCAATGGCAAGGACTTGCAGGACGCCCTCGCCCAGCCGAACGCCGACCCAATGACAGCCATCGGCCAGTACGCCGCCCACGCGGAATTGCTCAAGGAGTTCCTGGGCGACAAGGTTTCGGCCCAGGACTCCTCGACGGTGCAGCAATACGTCAACCAGGCGGTGTCCGACAGCCTGGTCAACGGCGCCAATGACGACGTGCTCAAGGGCGCGTTCGGCGACAGCAACGGCAACTTCGACGAGGCCAAGACCAAGGCCATCATCGACAAGGCCATGGCCGATGACCCGGACATGTTCAAGGATGCCAGCGGTGCGCAGATCAAACCGCAGGACGTGATCTCGCTGATCCGTTCGATGTGGGACGTGAACCGTCAGGGCGAGAAGATCAGCGACGTGCTGCCCAAGGCAGTGGACGGGCTCAAGCTCAACGTCAGCGACTCCTACAAGCAAGGCCTGCTGCATATCGGCAGCGCCCTGCTGGCCGGCGGCGTATTGGCGGCGCGCTCGGCCACCGGCGGCAACAGCGCGGCGGATAACGCCGGGCGCGTCGCGGCGGGCATGCAGTTCGCCGGTCTGATCACCGAAGGCGGCACCAAGTACGCCAAGGAAGCCGGCTACGGCATGGCCTGGAAACCCACGCCGATCGACCCGAGCAAACCCCAGGGCATCGGCGATTTCCCCACCGGCAAAATGGTGCAGAACACCGACGGCATCAACAAACTCGGCAACCTGGGCAAAATCGTCGGGGGTACAGGCAGCTTCATCGGCGGTGTGTTCGGCCTGATCAGCGGGGTCAACAGCGCGTTCTCCGGTGACAAGCTCAACGCCGGCTTCTCTCTCACCAGCGGAGCCCTCGGTACCGGCGCGGCGGTGGCATCGATCATCGAAGGCGGCGCGGGGTTGTTCGGTATCGCCGATGCTGCGGCCATCGCCGGGACTTTCGCCGGTGTGCTGGGCTGGGCGGCAGCGGGCGTGGGCATCGTCACCGCCTTTGTGTTCCCGATCATCGAAGTGGTGAAGCGGGAAAAACAACAGGACGCGTTCTTCGGCAACCTGGTGCCAACCCTGGACAAATACGGCCTCACCGGCGGCCCGATCACCGACGCCGACCGCGCCGACGAATACCCGCCCTACACCAACACCGGGTTTGCGTGATTCCGCCGGGGTGGGCCCGCTCCCTGGGTGGGCCCAACCGGTAGCGAACAGGCTTCATGTGGGATGTGGTGAGCGGGCTTGTCCCGCGCTGGGGCTGCACAGCAGCCCCAGCGCGGGCGGTGCGATGCTTCGACAAGCCCGCTCACCACAAAAACGCCCCCTGCATAACCATCACAATTGCTTACAATGGGCGCCCTTTTCTTTTGCCCAGGCCCGCCGATGTCCGCCACTCCCCCTTCCCGCGTTGCCATTATCGGCGGTGGCCCTGCCGGGCTGATGGCTGCCGAAGTCTTGAGCCAGGCGGGCGTGCGGGTGGACCTGTACGACGGCATGCCCTCGGTGGGACGCAAGTTCCTGCTGGCGGGCGTGGGCGGCATGAACATCACCCACTCCGAAGCCTACCCGGCGTTCCTTTCACGTTACGCCGAACGCGCACCGCACATGGCGCCTCTACTACGGGCGTTTGGCGCCGACGCCTTGTGCGAATGGATCCATGGACTGGGCATCGAAACCTTTGTCGGCACCTCCGGCCGTGTATTTCCCACGGATATGAAAGCCGCGCCCCTGCTGCGCGCCTGGCTCAAGCGCCTGCGCGACCAGGGTGTGGTTATCCACACCCGGCATCGCTGGGTGGGCTGGACGGCCGAGGGCGATTTACTTATCCACAGCCCCGACGGCGAAAAAACAGTCCACAGCGATGCCGTGCTGCTGGCCCTTGGCGGCGGCAGTTGGTCACGCCTGGGCTCCGACGGCGCCTGGCTCAAGCTGCTGGAAGAGAAAGGCGTTCCCTTCGCGGCGCTGCAACCGAGCAATTGTGGCTTCGAGGTGTCGGCCTGGAGCGACCTGATGATCAGCAAATTCGCTGGCACGCCGTTGAAAAACGTCGCCATCGGCCTGGGCGATGACAAACCGCGCCTCGGTGAATGCGTGGTCACGGCCACCGGTATTGAGGGCAGCCTGATCTACGCGCTGTCGGCGCCGATCCGCGAAGCGATCAACCGTGACGGCGCGGCCACCGTGCATATCGACCTGCTGCCGAGCAAACCACTGGACAAGGTGCAGGCCGCGCTGGCCAAACCTCGTGGCTCACGCTCGATGAGCAAGCATTTGCACAGTCAGTTAGGGTTGGACGGCGTCAAAGCCGCGTTACTGAGAGAACTGGCACCGGCTGAACACTTCAACCACCCCGCGCAGTTGGCGGTGGATATCAAGGCACTGCCGCTGACACTGGTGAAAACCCGGCCCATGGACGAAGCAATCAGCACCGCCGGCGGCGTGCCGTTCGAGGCGCTGGATGAGCGCCTGATGCTCAAGCAGTTGTCGGGGGTGTTTTGTGCGGGGGAGATGCTGGACTGGGAAGCACCGACGGGCGGGTATTTGCTGACGGGGTGTTTTGCCAGTGGCCGAGCGGCTGGGCGTGGCCTGTTGGAGTGGCTTGACCGCTGAGACTTGCGGTGAATTCAAAGCCGCCTTCGCGGGCAAGCCCGCTCCCACATTTGACCGAGTTCCAACATTGGAATGCAGTCAAATGTGGGAGCTTGCTTGCCTGCGAAGAGGCCATCAGCAGCCCCGCAAAATCACTTCTTCTTGCGCGGCCCGGTATTGAACACCGGCACCTTGCGCACCGGCTTGATCGACGGCTCAGCCGGCGCCACTTCGCCACTGTCCACCCACTTGCCCAGGTTGCGCTTGCCGCCACCACCCGACACCTTGGGCTTTTTCGGTTTCTTCGGTTTTTTCACCACTTGGCCGCTGGCATCGGTCTCGGGCACGCGGTGCTCCGGTTCGAAGTCGGGTTCCATCTTGCGGGTCAAGGTCTGACGGGTCAGCATCTCAATGGCCGACAACATGTTCACTTCATCGGCACACACCAGGGAGATCGCCTCGCCCGTGTTGCCTGCGCGACCGGTACGGCCAATCCGGTGGATGTAATCTTCGGCCACGATCGGCAGGTCAAAGTTGACCACCAGCGGCAGGTCTTCGATATCCAGGCCACGGGCCGCCACATCGGTGGCCACCAGGATCTGCACGTCGCTGGCCTTGAAGCGATCCAGTGCGCGTTGCCGCGTGGCTTGTGGCTTGTCGCCATGAATGCCGTCGGCGTTTACGCCCAAGCCCTGCAACTTGTCCACCAGCGCGTCCACACCATTGCGGGTCTTGGCGAACACCAGCACCTGCTTCCAGTGGCCCTTGCGCATCAAGTGCACAAACAGTTCCGGCTTGCGCTTCTTGTCCACCGGCACGATCCACTGCTTGACCGTGTTGGCGGCCACGTTGCGCGGGCTGACCTCGATGCTCAGCGGGTCATTGAGCATCTGCCCGGCCAACAGGCGAATGTCATCGGAAAAGGTCGCTGAGAACAGCAGGGTCTGGCGCTTTTTCGGCAGCATGCGGTAGATGTTCGCCAACTCTTCGGAGAAGCCCAGGTCGAGCATGCGGTCGGCTTCGTCCAGCACCAGGGTTTGCAGCTGGTTGAGTTTCAGCGCGTTCTGGCGGAACAGGTCGATCAGCCGACCCGGGGTGGCGACCAGAATGTCGACCCCCTTGCGCAGCTTCATCATCTGCGGGTTGATGCTCACGCCGCCGTATACCGCGTAGGTGGTCAGCGGCAGATTTTGCGCGTACTCGGCAACGCTGGCGTGCACCTGCTCGGCCAGTTCGCGAGTGGGGCACAGGATCAGCGCGCGCGCCGAGTTGGCGGCGACTTTCGGCCCTTCCATCGTCAGCCGTTGCAACAATGGCACGGCGAAACCGGCAGTCTTGCCGGTACCGGTCTGGGCGGCGGCCATCAGGTCGCGACCGGCCAGTACCGCCGGAATGGCTTGCGCCTGCACCGGCGTCGGGGTCTGGTAGCCAAGCGTCTCAAGGGCGCGCAGCAAGGGTTCGATCAGGCCAAGGGTGGCGAAAGTCATGTGTTTACCGTAGGAAAAATTCAGCGCAAGGTCGCAATGCGCGGCAGTTTACCTTATTTCCGGCTTGGGCTTGCGCCACTGGGGCAGACCGATCAGCACCACCGCGCTGATGATCACCAGCATGGCCAGGGCCTCTTCCATGCCAATGGTCTCACCCACGAATACGATCCCCAGCAACACTGCCACCGCCGGGTTCACGTAGGCATAGCTGGTCGCGGCCGCCGGGCGCACGTGCTTGAGCAAGTACATGTACGCATTGAACGCGATGATCGAACCGAACACCGCCAAATACGCCAGCGCCAGCCAGCCCTCGATCGGCGGCACGGCGTGCAGGCGTTCGCCCGTCAGCGCGCTGCCCACCAACAACAAGACCCCGGCGATGATCATCTCCGCGGCACTGGCCATCGCGCCCGCCGGCAACGGCAAATGCTTGCTCCACACCGAACCGAAGGCCCAGGAGGCGGCTGCGAACAGGAGCAACATGGCACCGGTCGGGCTCGATTGCAGGTTGGAACCCATGTTGAGCATGGCGATCCCGATGATGCCCAGCACCACCCCGGCCCATTCCAGACGCGTATTACGCGCGCCCCAGAAATAACCGCACAGCAAGGTGAACAGCGGCACCGTCGCCACCGCCAGCGCGGCCACGCCGGAAGCAACCCCCGTGTGCTCGGCCACCGTCACCGCGCCATTGCCGAAGGTCAGCAGCAGAACACCGATCTTGCCGGCAGCCTTCCACTGCGCCCAGGTCGGCGCCGGCGCCCCGCGCCAGCGCAAGAAGCCATACATCGCCAAGCCGGCCAGCACGAAACGAATCCCGCCGAGCATCAGCGGCGGCCAGTACTCCACCCCGATGCGGATCACCAGGTAGGTAGACCCCCAGATCACATACAGCGCAAAAAAAGCGGCGATCAGCGGCAAGGGAAAGCGACGTGGGCCTGGCATTGGGTGGCTCTAAAGGCAGGAAAGGGAGGCTTATTCTAGAAAGGCCACTGCATAAAAATAAGTTACAAAACCTGTTTAAAGCGCCCATACACTTTTCAAAGCATGGTTTCGAAGGCTATAAACCGTGCTTTCGAAAGCCACGCGCAACCGGAGCCTTATCATGGACAAATACGACCGCATGCTCCTCAGCGCCCTGCTCGAAGATGGCCGCGCTTCCTACGCGCAACTGGCGCGCACGGTAAATCTCTCCGCCCCCGCCGTGGCCGAGCGCGTGGCCAAGCTGGAGGCCAGCGGTGTGATCACCGGCTACCAGGCCAAAGTGGACCTGTCCAAAGTGGGCCTGCCGATTCAGTGTGTGATTGAGCTGCGCCTGACCAACCATGGCAACCAGAAGGTATACGACGCACTGGCGGAAATCCCTGAACTGACCGAATGCCATCGGGTGACCGGTGACCCGTGCGTGATCATGCAGGCTGCGGTGGGCTCGATGCCGGAGCTGGAGAACCTGATCAACCGGGTGGCGAAGTTCGGGTTCAGCAAGACCTCGATCATCTTGTCGAGTGCGATAGAGCGGCGGGTGCCGTTGGGGCAACTGGAGGGGAAAAATGGTGGCTGACTACAGCAAGGTCGTGAGCCTCAGCCACCCGATCACGCCACGTATCCCGCTGTGGCCGGGGGACCCACCGGTGCAATTCGCAGACGTTGCCTCATTGGAAAAGGACGGCTATTTCCTGCGGCGTTTCAGCATGGGCGAACACAGCGCCACCCACATGAATGCACCGAACAGTTTCTATGCCGATGGAATGGGGATTGATGGCTACGCGCCGCAAGACCTGGTGCGGCACGCAGTGGTGATTGATGTGCGCGCCCGTTGCACGGCGGACTACGAAATCAGCGTGCAAGACATTCAAGACTGGGAGCGCCAGCACGGCATCATCGAACCGGGCTGTGTGGTGCTGATGTACACCGGCTGGCAGCACCTGTGGAATGACCCGGCTGCGTTTTTCGGGCACGAAGCCCACGGCTCTCATTTTCCCGGGATTGGCGAGGCCGCGATTGTGTTTTTGCTTTCACAACGACAGGTCGCCGGGGTGGGCATCGACACCCATGGGGTCGATCCGGGGCAAAGCACCACCTTCGCGACGAACCATGCGGTGCTGGCGGGGAACGGGATTGTGTTGGAGTGCCTGACGAACCTTGATCGGTTGCCGGCCAAGGGCGCGACGGTAGTAATCGGCGTTTTGGCGCTGGAAGGCGGGTCGGGGTCACCGGTTTCGGTCATGGCGTTTATCCCTTGAGTGCGTTGCCGCTCGGGTTGACGCCATCGCGGGCAAGCCCGGCTCCCACAGAAGATTGCATTCAGGCTTGGCAACTCGGTCAACTGTGGGAGCTGGCTTGCCTGCGATGGCGTCAGTTGCGTCACTGCCGATTTGAACGCTGAACAATCAACTCAATAATTTCGTCGCCCCTCTAAAAAGCAGAAAGGTCTGACGAGGCAGCAGGGCGTGGCCTACTGACTATTCAGAAAGCAGTTAAAAGTCCCCCCGCCCCACCCCGCTTCCTCAGCGAAGACGCCCTGCTCAATCGCCGAGCCATCGACTACTACCTCAAAGCGTCCGCCCCGGATGCCCCTACCTTTACCCTGAATGACAACCTGAGTTTCGAAGATGCCCTGGCTCATGCGGCAGATTTGCTGCATTGCGCGGTGGAGACGGTGCTGGTGTCAGGTGAGGTGCTGAGCGTGCAGCAACGGGCGGTGATGCATTTGGTGGGGATGGCGAAGGGGGTGGTGGATCAGGCGTTGGACTGCACACAATCTCGATGAGCGACACATAACTCATGTGGGAGCGGGCTTGCTCGCGAAAGCGGTGGGTTCAGTCCCCTCTCCTGCGAACTGATCCACCGCTTTCGCGAGCAAGCCCGCTCCCACACAAGCCCCACATTTTGGATCTTCGGTGTGCTTGAGGTTGTGGCGGGTTCAGAACCCGCGATGTTTCTTCAGGTGCTCAGTGATCTTCGCCGCCGGCACTTTCTGCAAGCTGCACAGCAGGTCGTGGGACAGTTCGCGCAAGCCATGGGTACCGCGCAGTTCCTGGGCCAGGTGTGCCGTGAGGTTGGCCGCCATCTCCGCATCCGCCATCGCGCGGTGAGCCTTGCCGGTGTGGGGCAGTTGGGCGAATGTGGTCAGGGTGCCGAGTTTGTGGTTCGGCGCCGCCGGCATCAAACGGCGGGCCAACAGCAGGGAACAGGCGAACTTTTGCAGGCGGGTACGGCGGATCAGGCCCAGTTCGTAATCCCAGAACTTCTGGTCGAATGCGGCGTTATGCGCCAGCAACGGCGTGGTGCCGACGAACTCGTTGACTTCGTTCATCACCCGCTCGGCCGGTGGCGCGCTGCGCAGCATGGCGTTGCTGATGCCGGTGAGCTGTTCGATAAAACCCGGCACGCGCACGCCGGCGTTCATCAGGCTCTGGTAGCGGTCCACGATCTGGCCACGTTCAAGGATGACCACCGCGATTTCCGTGGCCCGGCAGTGGCTGCCGGGGGTGATGCCGGTGGTTTCAAAGTCGATGACCGCTATACGTTCCAAACCTGTTCCAACTCCGTTAAATATCTATTTAAGCAACAACGCGCCTTCGATGGGCACGTAGCGGCTGGCCGCGCGTATCAATGAATTGGCCGTCAGCCCCGGTACGCCGTAGGCCACGGCATCAATGCCATGCTTGTGGATGACACGTTCGAGCAACATGTCGAAATCACCGTCACCGGAGGCCAGTACGATTTCGTCGACGTGGTCGGCGGCGTCCATGATGTCGAGGGTGATGCCCACGTCCCAGTCACCTTTGGCCGAGCCGTCGCTGCGCTGGATGTAGGGTTTGAGTTTTACCGTAAAGCCCAGGTTGCGCAGGATCTGCTGAAACTGCTGCTGCTTGCTGTCGCCCCGGTCGATGGCATACGCGTACGCCTCGACGATCTGCCCGCGCGCACTGATGTCAGCCCACAGCGCGGCGTAGTTGAAGTGGCAGCCATACGCCTGGCGTACGGTGTAATAGAGGTTTTGCACATCGGCGAACACCGCAATTCTTTTCACCGCACTTCCCCATGGCAACCACCAAAACCCCGACTGCGCGGGGTCGCAAAGGTGCCAGTATGCCAGCCACGAGGAGGTTTCCGAGAAAAATCCGCCCGGGCCGACGAAGCGACCCGGGCCGAGGTAGGTCAGACGAAGGAATCGTCGTCGCCGAAGGAGGACGAATCGTCGGAATAATCGTTATCCGCGAAGCTGTCCGAGTTGTTGCTGCCCCAATTGTCATTGCCGGCGTAGCGCTGGTCGTCATTGCCCCAGCCACCCGGATCACTGGCGGGTGCCGGTTGCTCGATGATTTCTTCAACGATCTGCGGCTGCTGGTTGTGATGGAACAGGCTGCTGATACCTTCGGCCAGCAACACACCACCGGCCACGCCGGCGGCGGTTTTCATCGCCCCGCCGAGAAACCCGCTCCCCACCGGAGCCGCCGGCGGTTGCTGGTAGTTCTGTGGCGGAGCGGCATAGTTCTGCTGCGGCGCAGGTTGGCCAAAGGCGGGCCGCGCCGGCTCACGCCAGCCCCCCCCCGAAGACGCTGGAGCACTCTGGGCCGGTTGCGGGTCGCGGGAGCCGCCGCCAAAGATGCTCGACAGGAAACCGCCGCTGCTCGGTGCCGGCTGGGCAGACTTGGCGCGCTGCAGTTCGTCCTGCAATTGCTGGATCTGCTGCGCCTGTTGCTTGTTCTGCGCGTCAAGGCTCTTGAGCGCGTGCTCCTGCACCAGGATGGACTGGGTCATGTAGTACCCGGCCGCCGGTTGGCGAGTCATGTGCTCCTTGATCCGCGCTTCCGCCAGGGCGTCGCGCGGGGCTGAGTCCGTTTCGGCTTGTTGCAACCGTGAAAACAGTCCATCGATCAGGGTTTGCTCTTCGCTATTCATGGCGACCTCGTTAGATTGCCGGTAAAAATCGTGGCGCCGCCTATCATCAGGCGTGTGTACTGGTTAGCACGTCTCTGTTATGGGGCTGTTACCAGACGTTTCAATGGTCTTTACTCAAGGTTTACGTTTGCTTACCTCAGGTAGTGATCGGTTAAAGTGTCGCCCTTGCTTTTAGGCCTGTGATGAACCTGATGAATCCGTTAGACGTACTGCGCGACTCCTTCCGTTTCACCCAGCGCAACCTGGGTGCCATCGTCCAGTTGTGCCTGCCGCTGGTGATCCTCGAGGCCGTGCTGCAACAGGTGCTCGACCACACGCTTGGCGCGGACGCCTTCCCCGGTTACAGCGTGGTGGTGGGTCTGTTGGTGTACCCGTTGTATACCGGTGCGCTGATCCTGTTTCTCGACGCCCGCACCCGTGGTGACTCGCCGCGCACCCGGGATGTGTGGGCCATGGCCCTGACCCTGTGGCCGCGCTTCGCGCTGCTGACGGCGATGAGCACGCTGCTGATTCTGCTGGGCTTGTCGCTGTATTTCCTGCCGGGCCTGTGGCTGATGGTGGTGCTGGCCTTCGCCGAATACCTGCTGGTGTTGCGCGGCATGCCGGCGTTGGACGCGATGAAGGAAAGCTTCCGCCTGACCCGCGGGCATTTCTGGCGAATCCTGGTGTGCCTGCTGTGCGTGATGACGCCGCTGTGGCTGCTCAAGGGCGCCAGTGTCGCGGCCTACCCTGACCCGCAAAACCCGCTGCTGGGCATCGTGATCGACAGCGCCCACAGTTTCCTGCAACTGTTCACCAGTGTGGTGCTGTTCCGTTTATTCATGCTGATCGGTGGCGATGCCGACGCGCGGTGATATGCTCCGTGCCATTCCCGACACGCTATAAGCCGAGCCGATGACCCGTTTATTGCGCATCACCCTGCTGAGCCTGCTGATCATCGCGGGCCTGCTGACGGCCCTGATCTACAGCCTGACCTGGCGCCCAGCCAACAAGGAAACCCTGCCCGTGAGCTGCGTCGCCCCCCGTGCGCCCACGTTGCTGCCCGGGCAGGCGCTCAAGGTCATGACCTGGAACGTGCAATACCTGGCCGGCAAGAACTATGTGTTCTGGTACGACACCGCCGACGGCACAGGCCCGGATGACAGCCCCACCGTCGAAGACATGGCCTACAGCCTCGACGAAGTCGCCCGGGTAATCCGCGACGAACAACCCGACCTCCTGCTGTTGCAGGAACTCGACGAAAACGCCAAGCCCTCACACTACCAAGACCAATTCGCCTTGTTGCAGGAACGCCTGGTCGACCTCTACCCGTGCAGCGCCCAGGCCTTCGATTGGAAAGCCGACTTCGTGCCCAACCTGCATATCTTCGGCAGCGTCGGCCGCAAACTCGTGACCCTGAGCCGCTACCAGATCGAACACGCCGAACGCCTGCAATTGCCGGCTCGCCCGGCCGACTTCATCAGCCGTCAGTTCCAGCCCAAGCCCGCCCTGCTGCTGACCTACCTGCCCTTGAGCGACGGCGGCCAACTGGCCGTGCTCAACACCCGCCTCGACGGCGACAGCCCCGGGCGAACAGCGGTGCAAGACCAGGTGAAAACCACGGTCAAGCTGCTGGATAAATTCGAAGGCCGGGGCACGCCCTGGTTGATCGGCGGGGATTTCAACCTGCTGCCACTGGGACAATTCCTGCGCCTGGACGCCGCCAAACGCGGGCAGTATTCCCCGGACAGCGAACTGCACCTGCTGTGGGACAAATACCCGATGATCCCGAGCAACAGCCAATCCAGCGGCATCGACCGGGAAAAATGGCTGACCCACTTCCCCAACGACCCGAGCGTGGACGGGCCGGATCGCACGCTGGACTACCTGTTCTACAGCCCGCGGATCAAACGGGTAGAGGCCAAGGTGCGGCAGGAGGACACGTTGCGTATCTCCAACCATTTACCGGTGATTGCGCGGTTTCTGCTGCCCGCCGCGCAGTAACAGCCCCACAAAAACCTGTGGGAGCTGGCTTGCCTGCGATAGCGTTGGACCAGTGAAACATTCTTCAACTGACCCACCGCTCGCAGGCAAGCCAGCTCCCACATTTGATCTCCACATGACCTACTTGCGGGGTTTGACCCGCGCAGTCGGCTCGGCAATCAGTGGGTCATCAGGCCAATAGTGCTTCGGGTACCGCCCTTTCAAGTCCTTCTTCACCTCGGCATAGGTGCTGCGCCAGAAGTTCGCCAGGTCCTGGGTCACCTGCACCGGTCGACGCGCGGGCGACAGCAGGTGCAACTTGACCACCTGGCGCCCGCCGGCGATGCGCGGGGTGTCGGCCAGGCCGAACAGTTCCTGCAGGCGCACCGCCAGAATCGGCGGATGTTCGCTGTAGTCCAGGCGCACCGAGGAGCCCGACGGCACCGTCAAGTGGTGCGGCGCCAGTTCGTCCAGGCGCTGGGGCAGCGGCCAGGGCAGCAGGTTGTGCAGAAAGCTGGAAATATCCAGGTTGGCGAAGTGGCTCAGGCGCGAGACCTTGCCCAGGTACGGCATCAGCCAATGTTCGAGGCTGGCGAGCAAGGCGCTGTCGCTGACGTCGGGCCATTCGCTGGTTTTGCCCGCATCCAGCTGACGCAGCAGCAGGACGCGGGCCTGCCATTGACGCAATTCCGGGGTCCAGGGCAACAGTTCCAGACCTTTGCGACGCACCAGGTTGACCAGCGCCTGGTTGCGCGCTGACTCATCCAGGCCCGTCAGCGGCTCGCGGCTGAGCACCAACTCGCCAACCTTGCGTTGACGCTCGGCGCGCAGCACGCCTTCGCGTTCATCCCAATCCAGCTGGTCGACGTTGCGCACTTGCTCGGCCAATACGCTGTCGAACAGCATCGGATCGAAATCCGCGGCCAGATAGATGCGCTCTTCACGCTGGCCCTGGCGGCTACCCAGGTCGGCGATCACCAGCCAGGGCTGTTTCATCAGGCTGTCGGCTTCGGCGAACAAGGCTGCGCGGCCATTGGCCAGGCGATATTCGGCGCCGCCCGGGCGACGTTGCTGGGCCACACGGTCTGGATAGGCCAGGGCCAGCAAGGCGCCGAGCCAGCGCGGGTGCTCGGGATCGGCCACCGCTTGGGTGGCCTGGCCTCTCAGGTAGCCACGGTATTGTCGGGCCAACTGTTTGGCCCGCTGCACACCACCTTGGGTGCCGCGCGCGCGCTCTTCGCCGCTGAGCAAGGCCAGGCGGCTATGCAAGTCCGCGCCGCCGCCGCGCAAGATATCGCGCTCGCCTAGTAACGCGGCCACATCGCATGCCGTCGCCGCCAGCCCCAGGTCCTGCCCGCGCAACAGCAAGTGGGCGATACGCGGATGCGCCGGCAATTCGGCCATTTTCTGGCCATGGGCGGTAAGTGTGTCGTCATTCAGTGCACCGAGGCGCTGCAACAGATCCTGAGCCTGGGCATAGGCGGCGGTCGGCGGCACGTCCAGCCATACCAGTTGCGCCGGTGTGACACCCCAGCGCGCCAGTTGCAAGGCCAGGCCCGCGAGGTCGGCGGCGAGGATCTCCGCGCTGCCATAGGCGGCCAGCCCTTCGTGCTGGTCCTCGGACCACAAGCGGTAACACACCCCCGGCTCCAGGCGCCCGGCGCGGCCGGCGCGCTGGGTGGCACTGGCGCGGGAGATACGCTGGGTGTCGAGGCGTGTCATGCCGCTGCCCGGGTCGAAACGCGGCACCCGCGCCAGCCCGGCGTCGATCACCACGCGCACGCCGTCGATGGTCAGGCTGGTCTCGGCAATGTTGGTGGCCAGCACCACTTTGCGTTTACCGGCAGGTGCCGGGTCGATGGCGGCGCGTTGGGCGCTCAGGTCCAGCTCGCCGTGCAGCGGGCAGAGCAGGACATCACTGCGTTCCCCCAAGGCATCGGCCAGTTGTTGGTTAACCCGACGAATCTCCGCCTGCCCCGGCAGAAACACCAGCACGCTGCCGGTTTCGTCATGCAGGGCTTCGAGGACGGTTTGCACCACGCGCGGTTCGATGAATTCACCCGGCTGGCAAGGCCGTCCCCAGCGCGTCTGCACCGGGAACATGCGCCCTTCGCTGCGCAGGACCGGCGCGTCGTCCAGCAGGCCCGCCAGGCGCTCGCCTTCGAGGGTGGCGGACATCAGCAGGATTTTCAGCGGCTGCTCATCCCGGAACAGCTCGCGGCCATTGAGGCTCAGGGCCAGCGCCAGGTCGGCGTCGAGGCTGCGCTCGTGGAACTCGTCGAAGATCAGCAGTCCCACGCCGTCCAGCGCCGGGTCGTCCTGCAAGCGACGCGTCAGGATGCCTTCAGTGACCACTTCGATGCGGGTATTGGGCCCCACTTTGCTGTCGAGGCGGATGCGATAGCCGACGGTTTCACCGACCTTTTCGCCCAACTCGCTGGCCAACCGCTCGGCGGCGGCGCGGGCGGCGAGACGGCGCGGTTCGAGCATCAGGATGGTCTGCCCAGCCAGCCATGGCTCGTGCAACAACGCCAACGGCACGCGGGTGGTTTTACCGGCGCCGGGCGGCGCTTCCAGCACGGCTTCATGGCGTTTCGCCAAGGCGTCACGCAGGGCAGGTAAAACATCATCGATCGGCAACGAATTCATACTGGCTCCAAAGCAGAGCGGCGAGTATAACGGCGAACTGCCGTGTGCCGATGGTGGTCTCACACGCACCACCCGATTGACTTGGCAACATGGTCAAATGTGGGAGCAAGCCCGCTCCCACATTGGATTTTCGTCGCTTATAGTCCCGTATTGATTGTGTTCAGGAGATAGTCCATGCGTATCGCTTCCCGTGTCATCGGCGGTGTCCTCGCCATCAGCTTGCTGAGCCAGTTGACGGCCTGCGGTTCGATTTTCTACCCCGACCGCCGTGGCCAGATCGACGGCAAGATCGACCCGGCCATCGCCGCGCTCGACGCCATCGGCCTGCTGTTCTACATCATCCCGGGCCTGATCGCCTTTGGGGTGGACTTCGCCACCGGCGCCATCTACTTCGAGCCTGGCAAGACCGCCCACGTGGCGCCGGAAAAACTCCATGAGGCGATTGGCGCCGACGGCAAGGTCGACAACGCCAAGCTGCAGACCATCATCCAGAAAGAAACCGGCCACAGCCTGCCGCTGGACGACCCGCGCCTGATCCAGTTCAAAGGCAGCGTGCAGCAGCTCGCCAGCCTGGGCCTGAAACCCGCCGCCTGAGGATTCGATGCGCCTATGACCAGCAGCCCCGAACACGCCAGGCTCCTGCGCCTGGCCACCCGCGCCTCGGTGGGCGTGGCCTGTGTGCTGATTATCACCAAGGCCATCGCATGGTGGCTCAGCGGCTCGGTGAGCATGCTCGCCGGCCTGACCGACTCGCTGCTCGATGGCGTGACCTCGCTGCTCAACCTGCTGGCGGTGCATTACGCCCTGCGCCCGGCCGATGATGACCACCGTTATGGGCATGGCAAGGCGGAATCCCTGGCCGGCATGGCCCAGGCGCTGTTTATCGGCGGCAGTGCGGTGCTGATTGCGCTCCAGGCCTATGACCGGCTGAAACACCCCGAGCCCGTGGGCGCGCCCTGGTTGAGCATTGGCGTGATCGTGTTTTCCCTGGCACTGACCGCGGCGCTGCTGATGCTGCAACACCGGGTGATCCGCGAAACCGGCTCCAACGCGGTGCGCGCGGACTCCTTGCACTACCGCTCGGACCTGATGCTCAACGCCAGTATCCTGGTGGCGCTGGTGCTCGCAGGCTTCGGCTTCAATCAGGTCGACGCCTGGTTCGGCCTGGGGATCGCCGCGTATATTTTATGGAGCGCGATCCAGATCGCCCGGGAGAGCTTTGCGGTGCTGATGGATGAGGAACTGCCTGCCGACGTCAGCCAGCACATGCTCGAACTGGCCCGAGGTGTGCCGGGCGTATTGGGCGCCCATGATTTGCGCACGCGGATTTCCGGCAGTCACTGGTTCGTGCAATTGCACCTGGAACTGCCGGGGGAGTTGACGCTGTCAGTTGCCCACGGCATCAGCGACCAGGCCGCCGATACCATTCACCAGGCGTACCCGCGCGCCGAAGTGCTGGTGCACGCCGACCCGCAGGAAGTGGTCACGGGCAACAAGGCCTAGTACTGCACCTGATAGCCGCGACTGCTCAGGCAGTTGCCCTGGGCCTGGCGGTAGGTTTGCACCACTGCCGGGTCAGGGGCGTAGGTCACTTGCTGCGGATCGAAACCGCTTTGCTGCACCGCCCAGCGATAACAGTCATAACCGTCCTGCTGTACCTGGGCCGGGGACTGACCGTTGGCGGGATAGGCCACTACGTCATAACCGTTGCCCTGGGGCGCAGGCTGCGGCGCCGGGACGGCAGTCGGCGGGGCCACCACCACATACTGCTGGGAACTGCTTTCGTAGGTGTAATACGCCCCCGCCGCGAGGAAGAACAACGCGCTGCCCACCCACACTTCCCGCGCGTAGTCCGGCAGGTAATGCACACGGATGCCGTACGGTGGCGTCACCACCACATAGCGCGGGCCTTGCGGGCGGTACCAGTAGCCGCCGGAAAAGAAGTAGTCCTGGCCCCGGTAAGGCACCCGGTAATTACGGTCGGGGAAGCGGTCGATCACGTACCCGGGGCGGTGCTGCGGGCCGGGGCCCCAGCCGTTGCCGTGCCCATCGGGACGCCCCGGCCAGCGGGTATCACCGGGGTGATTGTTGTAGCCGCCGTTGTTGCCGGGACGCGGGCCCGGGCCGCCGGCGTCCCAGTGCGGGTTGCCGTCGTTGCGTCGGGGAATGTCGCGGTAATAACCCTGGCGCGGTTCCTGGGTCTGGCGCACGGTGTCGGGGCGGCTCTGGATCGGCAGGTTGTTCGCAGGTTGCGGTGCCGGGGCCGGGCGTGGTTGCTCGGCGTTCTGCGGGCGCCCCTGCCACTGGCCGCGTGGCGGCTGGTCGGCGCGCTCGAAATGCGGGTTCTGCGGACGCGGCTGGTTATTCTCGAAATGCGGGTTCTGCGGGCGCGGTTGTTCATTGCCACCGGGCCGTCCGCCCTCCGGCCCTCGTTCATGCTGACCACCGCCGTCAGGGCGCGGAGAGTTATCCCGCTCATCGGCCACGGCCTGGGCGCCCACGGCCACCATCAACACACCTACACCTGCCAAACGCCAGATGCGCTTCATGCTATTCCTCACTGCGGATTAGGGCCTGTCCATGAGACTGGGAAAGCGCGGCCCGGTTCTCGGACAGGTTATCAGCCGGCAAAAGAAAAGGGGCGACCCGTCGGCCGCCCCTTGAGAACTTCGTCCTGGCTCAACGCTTTTGACGTTGGCTCACCTCACGCCGTCGGATAGACAGTGTGCAGCCTGGAGGCCGGCTCGACCCTGCTGGGGTGGCGGCCGCAGCGGGCCTGATAGGGCGGGCTGCTGTGGACTGTTGTCCAGGCGGTGATTCTGTTGATAAAGATACCCGCGAAGCCCCGACAGATGATTGCGAAGATTGCGTCAATAAACAGTGCTTGCGCAATTTTTAACCCTTCATGGATAATTCGTCGCAATAGTTACGACAAAGGCCAATCCAATGAGCAAGCTTGATCGATACGACCTGAGTATTTTGGCGGAATTGCAGCGCGACGCGAGGATCTCCAACCAGGAGTTGGCCGAGCGTATCGGCCTGTCACCCTCGCCCTGCTCACGCCGGGTCAAGCAATTGGAGGACGACGGCTATATCGCGCGCCAGGTGGCCTTGCTCGACCGCAAGATGCTCGGCCTGAGCCTCACGGCCTATGTGCTGATCGGCATGGACCGCCACACTCCCGAACGCTTCGAGAATTTCGAAGCGGCCATCCGTACCTTGCCCCAGGTGCTGGAGTGCAGCCTGGTGACCGGGATGGACGCCGACTATCAACTGAAAGTGGTGGTGCCGGACATGGACCACTATCAAAAACTGCTGCTGGGCCACCTCACCCGCATCGAAGGCGTGACCAGCGTACGCTCCAGTTTTGTGCTGAACCAGGTGCTCAACAGCACCGAATTGCCGTTGACGCACCTGCGCACCTGACGCACCGCCGAACCGTAAAAAGCGCGCACGCCGGCAATAGTGGCAGGCAGGGCTTACGTATGCCCCCCTACCTGCAAAATGGTCACGGTACGGGTAGCGTTGTCCACCAGGAAGGTCGCGCGCTCGGAACCCGACAGACGAATTTGATACTGCTCGGTGTTTCCCAGTTTTTTGTAATCGGCGCTGCCAATCATTTGAGCGGCGTCTCTTGGGTGGATGCCCAAGTTATGAATCGCGTTCTGGAAGGTGTCAAAGTTGTTCTGTGCGGCGCGGGGAAGATGGGCGGTAAACGACGCGCTGACTTTATTCAGGTTCCACATTGGGTTGCGCTCCTAAGAGGGGTCTTGCATCCAACGAACATTGAAGTTGACGCGGCTTTTCAACAGGCCGATTCGATCGGGCTCAAAGCTGCTCACTGACGACGAATTTCAAGGCAGTCATCGACATGTTTCGCGTGTTGCGGAGAGTGTTATTGACCCTGTTTTGATAACGTCAATAAAACAGGTCGGCGGGCGTTTTTATTCCACGACTTTCACAATTTTGCTGCCGCGTCGTGTGCGACTGACCGACGCAGGTCCACTCCAGGTCGATGGCACTGCCTTATACTCGCCGTCTCCTCCGCCGGAAAAGCCCCTATGAACGCCATCGACCCCGCCCTGTTTGAAGAATGGATGATGACCGGCCTGGTCACGATCCTGATCATCTTCATGGGCTTTATCGTCTGGGACTTGGCGAAGAAGTCCAAGGCCGGGCGCTTTGGCTCGCTGATTCTGTTCTTCGTGCTGGGGCTGGGCGTGGCCGCGTTCATCATCAAGAGCGTGGTGATCGGCCTGATCGAATCCGGCGCCCTATAGACGCGCCGGCACTGCCTTCCACTGGCCCTGGTCCAGGCCGTCGATCGACCACTCGCCAATCCGCACGCGCACCAGGCGCAACGTGGGCAAGCCCACGGCAGCAGTCATGCGCCGAACCTGACGGTTGCGCCCTTCACGAATGATCAATTCCAGCCAATGGGTTGGCACGCTTTTGCGAAAGCGCACCGGCGGGTTGCGCGGCCACAGTTCAGGCTCATCCAATTGCCGCGCTTCGGCGGGCAAGGTCATGCCGTCATTCAGCTCCACACCGTCACGCAGGCGTTGCAGTTGCTCTTCGGTGGGTTCGCCTTCCACTTGCACCCAATAGGTTTTCGCCAGCTTGTGCCTGGGGTCCGCAATCCGCGCTTGCAACTGCCCATCATTGGTCAGCAGCAGCAGGCCTTCGCTGTCACGGTCCAGACGGCCCGCCGGGTAGATACCGGGGATATCGATGAAATCCTTGAGTGTGGCGCGCCCGCCTTCGTCGCTGAACTGGGTCAGCACGTCAAACGGCTTGTTGAACAGGATCAGCTTCGGCTCGGCCGGTGGCGCCTTGGCCACGCGCCGCGCAGCGGAGTACGGAGGTTTTGCGCCAGGGCGGCGCGCATCGGGGCGAGAAGGACGGGACATGGCACACAAACATCTAACGGTCAGGACCAACCATGCTAGTGGTCTGACCGTTAAATGACCATCCCAAGCGCTTAGCGGAACGGCGGCTCGTCGAAGCTGCGCAGCTTGCGCGAGTGCAACGAGTTGAGCTCGGTGCGCAGCAAGTCCACCGCCTCGATGCCGATCTTCAAATGCTGGCTCACCGCACGCTCATAGAACGCGTTGGCCGAACCCGGCAGCTTGATTTCGCTGTGCAGCGGTTTATCCGACACGCACAGCAAGGTGCCATACGGCACACGCAAGCGATAACCCTGGGCCGCGATGGTGCCGCTTTCCATATCCACGGCCACGGCGCGGGACAGGTTGATCAGCGGCCGCTCCTGCGCCCAGCGCAGTTCCCAGTTGCGGTCGTCGTAGGTCAGCACAGTGCCGGTGCGCAGGCGTTTTTTCAGCTCTTCGCCTTTTTCGCCGGTGACATTGGCCGCCGCTTGCTGCAACGCCAACTGCACTTCGGCCAGGGCTGGAATCGGAATGTTCGGCGGTACCACGCGGTCAAGGATCCCGTCGCGACGCATATAGGCGTGGGCCAGTACGTAATCGCCGATAGTCTGGGATTGGCGCAGGCCGCCGCAGTGGCCGATCATCAGCCAGCAATGCGGACGCAGCACGGCCAGGTGGTCGGTGATGTTCTTGGCGTTGGACGGGCCGACGCCGATGTTGACCAGGGTCACGCCATGGCCGTCAGCGGCCTGCAAGTGATAGGCCGGCATCTGATAACGGTGCCACACCACACCGGCGGCAATCGCCGACGCTTCGCCGTGGTCCATGCTCTTGTCGATCACCACGTTGCCCGGCAGCACCATGCGGATGAACCGTGGGTCGCTGCGCAATTGCTCCAGACCATGCAGGATGAACTGGTCCACATAACGGTGGTAGTTGGTCAGCAGGATCCACGGCTGCACATGGCGCCAGTCACTGCCGGTGTAATGCACCAGGCGGCGCAGGGAAAAGTCCACGCGGGCCGCATCAAAGAGGGCCAACGGCAGTGGGTCGGTGTTTTCCCAGTCGTACAGGCCGTCGGCGATGCCATCGGTGGCCGCCGAGAGGTCGGTGCTGGGAAACACGCGGGCCAGGGTCGCGGCAGTCACGCCGGAGCCGGCCAGCTCATCGCCCTGCTCGACCACATACGGGTAAGGAATGTTCTGCTGGCTCACGCCCACTTCCACCGTCACGGTGAAGTCGTGCATCAACGGCACCAACTGTTCCAGCAGGTATTTACGGAACGCCGCGGGATGGGTAACGGTGACGCTGTAGGTCCCGGGTAACTGCACCTTGGCGTACGCCCGGGTCGTCTGTGGGACTTCGCCGTGGCAATGGTAGGTCAGGCGCAGTTCCGGGTAGCGAAACAGCGCGCGTTGTTCGGCGTCGGGCTCGACGCGGTCTTTGAGGTATTGCTTGAGAGCCTGATTGAGTGCGCCGGTGGCACGCTCATGAAGAGCCGCCAGCCGATCCACGGCTTCTTCGGCGGTTTGAACGACAACAAAAGCTTCGGTCACGATAAGCATCCTGTGTTCTTGACGTGCAGGCCTTTATCTTGCCTGTATCCCAGACTCACATAAACACCAGAGTTGGAATGCTCTGAAAGGTGGGAGCTGGCTTGCCTGCTCCCACATTTTGATTGTGTTTATTCAATGAGGGATCGAACGAGCAACAATAGCCTCCACATCCACCCCACGCGACAAGGTGCCATATACACGCCCGGACGACTCGCCCAACCGGCTGGCAATAAACCCGTCACTGACCGCCGCATTCCCCGCCTCCAGCAACAGCTTGGCCTGCAACGCCACGGCAATGTCCTCGGTGAGTTGCCGCGCGCGGTACTGAATGTCCTGGGTGTCCATGAACGCCGCTTTCAACTGTTCGATATGCCGGGCCAGTCGTTTGTCGCCATGCCCGTCGCCCAGCTCGACAAACAGTGTTTCCAACACGCCGGGCTCCTTGGACAGCGCGCGCAGCACGTCCAGGCACTGTACGTTGCCGGAACCTTCCCACGTCGAATTCACCGGTGCCTCACGGTACAGGCGCGGCAGAATGCTGTCCTCGACGTACCCCGCCCCCCCCATGCACTCGGCGGCCTCATTGATCATGGCCGGCGCGCGCTTGCAGATCCAATACTTGCCCACCGCCGTGACCAGCCGGGCGAATCGGGCCTCCTGCTCGTTGTCGAGGTGGTCCAGCGCGCGACCCATGCGCAGGCTCAGCGCCAGCGAGGCTTCGCTTTCCAGGGCCAGATCGGCCAGCACGTTTTGCATCAAGGGCTGTTCGCTCAGTACCCGCCCGCCCACCAAACGGTGTGCGCAGTGATGGCTGGCCTGGGTCAGCGCCTGGCGCATCAAAGCGCTGGAGCCGACCATGCAATCGAAGCGGGTCATGGCAACCATCTCGATAATGGTGGGCACGCCCCGGCCTTCCTCGCCGATCATCCAGGCCAGGGCGCCACGGAACTCCACTTCGCTGGAAGCATTGGAACAGTTACCGAGCTTGTTCTTCAGGCGCTGAATGTAGAACTCGTTGCGCGTGTCATCCGGACGGTGTCTGGGCAGCAGGAAACAGCTCAGGCCCTTGTCGGTCTGGGCCAGGGTCAGGAAGGCATCGCACATCGGCGCCGAGCAAAACCATTTGTGCCCCACCAGCTCATAGGCCTGCCCGGGACCACCCGCCCCCACCGGGTAAGCACGGGTGGTATTGGCGCGCACGTCGGTGCCGCCCTGTTTCTCGGTCATGGCCATGCCGATGGTGGCGCCGGCCTTGTGGGCGATGCCAACGTTGCGCGGGTCGTATTCGGTCTTGAGAATTTTCGGCAGCCAGGTCTTCGCCAGGTCCGGTTGCAGGCGCAGGGCCGGCACGCAGGCAAAGGTCATGGTCAGCGGGCAACCGGTGCCGGCTTCGGCCTGGCTGTGCAAGTACGTCATGGAGGCGCGCGCCACATGGGCGCCGGACTGCGGGTGGGCCCAAGGCAACGACGGCAGGCCATGTTCGACGGCGGTGCGCATCAGCTCGTGATAGGCCGGATGAAACTCCACCAAGTCGATGCGATGACCATAACGGTCATGGCTGTTGAACACCGGTTTGTTCTGGTTCGCCAGGAACCCCGCTTCCATCAACGGCCCACCAGCCAGCGCACCGTAGGCATCGATACGCGCCTCGGCCCAACCGGCGCCAAAGCGGCGCGACCAGTCTTGCAGGGGCAGGTCGATGCGATACAGATTAGTGCCGTCCAGGGACGGGGGCTGGTTGGTGACGTCGTGGGTTTCGGCAAACTGGTGCAGGTTCATGACGGGCCTCCTGGAAAAAGGCCGCACATGTCGTTGAGGCCTGAATTTCAGTTAAACACCGTCCACCACCTTAAAAAAGCGACATAAGCGCCTAATTCGCGGCGCTTTCGCCCTCTAACGGGCACAGCAAGCGGCGTTCCAGCACGGCCTGCAGCGCCTCGAAACGCACCGGTTTGGCTAGTCGGTCAGTGACGCCGATGCCATGGCAGCGTTCACGCTCGGAAACATTCAACGAGGTACTCAAGGCAATCACTGGCAGCTCGCCGCAGCCGGGCAGCGCACGAATCTGACAGCACAACGAGAATCCGCCTTCAGGTACATCCAGCAATACTGCGTCGAAACTCTCTCCCTGCAATGACGCCAGCGCCGCCGGACCAGCGTCCACCGTCTTCACCCGATAACCCAACTTGAGCAACATGCCACGTACTACCAACTGGCTGACGCTGTTGTCGTCCACCAACAACACCGCACAGTCCTGAGGCGTACGGCGGTTGTCCGCAGCCGGGCAAGCGGGCTTGGGCTCGGGCGGTGCCGGGCTGGCCTCCATTTCGAGCTGGAAGCGGCTGCCTTTTTTCGGTTCCGAATGGTGCGTCAGGCGCCCGCCAAGCAATTCGATCAATTGCCGGCAGATGGCCAGGCCGATTCCCAGGCCGCCATATTCGCGAGTCATGGAAGCATCGAGCTGGAAGAAACGCTGGTACAGCGTGGCTTCATCGAGAAACGCAAAGCCGATGCCGGTATCGGTGACGATGAAACTCAGGCGCACACTGCCATCACTGTGGGGCACACCCACCACCCGCAGACGCACGGAGCCTTCGTGGGTGAACTTGAACGCGTTGTCCAGCAGGCAATCCAGGCACTGAAGCAACTTGCCAGCATCCCCGCTCAGGCGATCCGGCAGTTCGTCCGCCACGTCGATGGAGAACGCCAAGCCCTTGCTCTGGGCATTCGGCGTGAATTGCTGACGCAGGCTGTCGAGCACACCGCGCAGGCTGAATACCTGGGGCTGCGCGCTCAAGCGACCGGCCTGCAATTCGGTGAGCGTGAGGATGCCGTTGACCATGCGCATCATGTCCCGCGCCGAACCGGCGGCGGTTTTCTGGTATTGCGCGAGGTCGGCGTCCAGGGGCACGGTCTGCATCAGTTCAAGTGAACCGATCACACCGTTCATGGGCGTGCGCAGTTCATGGGTCAGGGTCGCCAGGAATTCATCCTTGAGCCGGTTGCTGCGCGCCAACTGCTGGTTGAGCACTTCGAGCTTCTGACTGGCATCGAACAGAATCTGGGCCTGCTGCTCTCGCATGCCGTTGATGCGATCGGCCAGGGCCAGGGACAGCAGCGCCACTTCGATCGCCGAACCGATCTGGCTGGCGTACATGGTCAGGAACACATTCGGCAGGTAACCCAGCACCATCAGCGTATTCACCACCCCGCCCAGCAAAAACGCCGACCAGGCAATGATGAAGTAACGCGCCACGCGCTGGCCGCAGTACCAGGCCTTGATGGCGGCCACAAAGATGGTCACGGTAAACACCAGCGCCAGCCCGGTGGCCAGGCGCAAGGCCAATGCGTAGCTGGTCATCAGCGACAGCAGCATCACCACCGCTCCGCAGGCCACCAGTGTCAGCAACAGCCGATTGATCCAGCGACTGTGCTGCGCCGTGTGCAGGAAACTTCGCGCGAACAGGCTACCGAACAAGGCCGCCGAACCGATCAGGAACGGCGTCGCGGCGTTCGCCCACCAAGGGTTGCTCGGCCAGAAATACTCCACCGCCGCGCCGTTGACCGACAGCTGATACATGCCGAACGACGCAATATAGAAGATGTAATAGAGATAGCTGGTATCGCGCACGCTGAGGTAGATGAACAGGTTGTACACCAGCATTCCCAACAACACACCGTAGATCAGGCCCAGCACATACAGGCGCAGTGGTTGTTGTTCCAGGTAGGCCGTGCTGGACCAAAGGGTCAGCGGCGCCTGGATCGAGCCCTCGCTTTGCAGCCGCAGGTAGACGGTCTTCGCCTCTCCGGGGTTGAAGTCGACCTTGAACAGGTAATTGTTCTGACGGATCTCGCGGCTGGCGAAGGGCAAGGCATCGCCGGTACGCCCAGCCAGACGATAGGTACCACTGCTGTCAGGCAGATACAGGTCAAGATGATCGAGGGGCGGGTAGGCCAGTTCCAGCAGCCAGGTGCGCTGAGCGGCAGGATCGTTGGGCTGATAGTGCAGATTGACCTTGAGCCAGAACACCGAGCGCGAGTAGCCGGCATTGAGGGTGTCTTTGTCATGGGGCTTGAATCGGCTCGCGAAGGCCGCATTGCTGACGTCGGCGATGGTCAGGGCGTCGGTGGGGTCTTCGAGCACTTGCATGGCTCGACCCAGCGGCAGGCTCCGCGTGTCCTGAGTGAACTCGATGGCGCTGGCGAGCATCGGCAGCCCGCACAACAATAAGATCAGCAAATAGCGCATAAAGCCCCAGCGTGGCCTGTCCGGTTATGTCAAAAGCCCCCCATTCCTTTTGAGATGACGTATACCGGCGATACAGAGAGTGGTTTGGATCCACTCTAGCATAGCCAGTAAAGGCCATTAGACACCATTGAAATAATTTTTTGAAAGGCTCTAGAACGCGCTTTTCAAAGGATTTTCAAGCATAGCTTATTGCCACAACTCCCCACCCGCGCGGGGCGAAATTCAACTATCGCCCGACAGCCACGCCAAAAGCGTTTGGTGGTAAGCTCGCGCACCATGAATATCTACAGCTCTCGCCCCGTTGTCCTCTGTCTCTCCGGCCACGACCCAAGTGGTGGCGCCGGCTTGCAGGCAGATATCGAAGCGCTGCTGGCCCAAGGCTGTCACGCGGCTCCCGCCGTCACTGCCCTGACCGTGCAGAACACCGTGAACGTCAGCGATTTCCGCGTGCTTGACCGCGAGTGGGTACTGGCCCAGGCCAATGCCGTGCTCGGCGATTCCGAAGTGGCGGCGGTCAAGCTCGGCATGCTCGGCTCCACCGCCATGGTCGACACTGTGGTCGAACTGCTGCAGGCGCATCCGCACCTGCCAGTGGTCTGCGACCCGGTGTTGCGCGCCGGCGGTGGTGGCAGCCTGGGCAAGGATGAAGTCGGCTATGCCATGCGCGAGCGGTTGCTGCCGCTGTCGCTGATCGCCACACCGAACCTGCCCGAAGCGCGCATCCTTGCGGAACTGCCCGAGGGCACGGCAGACGAGTGCGCCGAGAAGCTGCTGCCGTATATCAAGCACCTGCTGATCACCGGTGGCCATGGCGACGAGCATGAAGTGCACAACCGCCTGTACAGCCGCGACGGCACGCGCCAGACCTTCACCTGCCAGCGCCTTCCGGGCAATTACCATGGTTCGGGTTGTACGCTGGCCAGTGCGCTGGCCGGTCGGATTGCTCAAGGTGAAGGCCTGGCCAGCGCCGTACAGTCGGCCCTCAACTACACTTGGCGCACCCTGCGTGACGCTGATCGACTCGGCCAGGGCCAGTTCGTGCCACGCCGTCTGCCGCTGGATTTCTGCTCGTAACACGCTCAAGGGGCCTGCCCGATGAAACTACGTGGCCTGTACGCCATTACCGACAGCCAACTGTTGGCCGGCAAATTCCTCGCCTACGTCGAAGCGGCGCTGGAAGGTGGCGTGACCCTGCTGCAATACCGCGACAAAAGCAGCGACGAAGCCCGCCGCCTGCGTGAAGCGGAAAAACTGCGGGAGCTGTGCTCGCGCTACAAGACCCGGCTGATCATCAACGACGACGCCGAGCTGGCCGCGCGTCTGGGCGTCGGCGTGCACCTGGGCCAGACCGATGGTCCGCTGACCCCGGCCCGTGCGCTGCTCGGCTCCAAGGCCATTATCGGTTCGACCTGCCACAGCCAGATCGAACTGGCCGAGCAGGCCGCCCGGGAAGGCGCCAGCTATGTGGCCTTTGGCCGGTTCTTCAATTCCAACACCAAGCCTGGCGCACCCGCCGCTACCGTCGAGATGCTGGCCGACGCCCGCTCACGCCTGACATTGCCGATCTGCGTGATTGGCGGCGTGACCCTGGAAAACGCCGAACCGCTGGTCGCCCATGGCGCCGATCTGCTGGCCGTGATCCACGGCTTGTTCGGTGCCGACAGCACCCAGGAAGTCACGCGCCGCGCCCGCGCCTTCAATGCCCTCCTCAAGATTTGATTTCAGAGAGCCCGATCATGTCCCGTTCCGAAACGCTGTTTGCCAATGCCCAGAAACACATCCCCGGCGGTGTGAACTCGCCCGTGCGCGCGTTCAAGAGCGTCGGCGGCACGCCGCTGTTCTTCAAACATGCCGAAGGCGCCTACGTCACTGACGAAGACAACAAGCGCTACGTGGACTACGTGGGTTCCTGGGGCCCGATGATCCTTGGCCACAGCCACCCGGACGTACTGGACGCGGTGCGCAAGCAGCTGGAGCACGGCCTGTCCTACGGCGCACCGACCGCCATGGAGACCGAAATGGCCGATCTGGTCTGCTCGATCGTGCCCTCGATGGAAATGGTGCGCATGGTCAGCTCCGGCACCGAAGCCACCATGAGCGCGATCCGCCTGGCCCGTGGTTTTACCGGCCGCGACAGCATCATCAAGTTCGAAGGCTGCTACCACGGCCACTCCGACAGCCTGCTGGTAAAAGCCGGCTCGGGTCTGTTGACCCAGGGCGTACCCAGCTCGGCGGGTGTGCCGGCGGCGTTCGCCAAACACACCCTGACCCTGCCGTTCAATGACATCGCTGCGGTCGAGCAGATGCTCAATGAAGTGGGCCAGGACGTGGCGTGCATAATCGTCGAGCCGGTGGCCGGCAACATGAACTGCGTGCCGCCGGCGCCGGGTTTCCTCGAAGGACTGCGCGAACAATGTGACAAGCACGGCGTGGTGCTGATTTTCGACGAAGTGATGACCGGTTTCCGTGTCGCACTTGGCGGCGCCCAGGCTTACTACGGCGTTACGCCAGACCTGAGCACCTTCGGCAAAATCATCGGCGGCGGCATGCCCGTAGGCTGCTTCGGCGGCAAGCGTGAAATCATGCAACACATTGCCCCGCTGGGCCCGGTGTATCAGGCCGGCACGCTCTCGGGCAACCCGCTGGCCATGGCCGCCGGCCTGACCACCTTGCGCCTGATCAGCCGCCCGGGCTTCCACGCCGAACTGACCGACTACACCACCCGCCTGCTCGACGGCCTGCAACAACGCGCCGATGCCGCTGGCATTCCGTTTGTCACCACCCAGGCAGGCGGAATGTTCGGCCTGTACTTCAGCGGTGCCGACGATATCGTTACGTTTGATGACGTGATGGGCAGCGACGCCGAACGCTTCAAGCGCTTCTTCCACCTGATGCTGGAAGGCGGCGTGTACCTGGCGCCGAGTGCGTTCGAAGCCGGCTTCACCTCGATCGCCCATGGCGAAGCCGAGCTGAAACTGACCCTCGATGCCGCCGAACGCGCCTTCGCTGCACTGAAATAGGGGACGCAAAAATCAGGCACCGCCCAAACGGTGTCTGATTTGCTACCTTGCTTACAGAACTTTCCGACTTTTTTCGAGAATTCACCTGCAATCCAACAGATAACTTGCACAGGCAGCAGAAAAACGAGTAAAGACTTTGTAAGCAGAGGCCTGCTTATTTCATAATGCGCGCTTATTGGATCCCCCGAGGATCCGCGTGCTCCGTCAGAGGTAAGTCGATTCCCATGAAACGCACCGGCCGCACCCTGGTTCTGGGCTGCCTGTTGCTCCTTCAGCCGCTGCTGGCGCATGCACAAGCAGGCGGCAACTCGTTGTTGATCCCAGCGATGGGTCGTTGCACCCTCAATACCCAGCCAGACAGCCAGGCCGAAGCCCTGAGCGCGTGCCAAAAACAGGCCGAGAGCGGGGATGCGCAGGCGCAATACGAGTTGGGCGAGTACTTCCACGACAGCAAAAACCCCGCCCGCGACCTCAACAAGGCCTTGAGCTATTTCGAGAAAGCCTCGCTGCAGGGCCACGCCCAGGCCCAATTCCAGCTGGGCAACATGTTCTTCAAGGGCGAAGGCGTACCGGCCAATAACGTTCAGGCGTATATCGTGCTGAAAATGGCTGCGGTCAATGGCGCCGAAGATGCGCTGGACACCGCCGACGAAGTCGCCGAACACATGCAGCGCGATGAACTGGAAGTGGCGACCCAGGTGCTGGGCCAGATTTTCCGCAACTACCTGCAGGAACTGCAGAGTGCTGATGGGCGCTCGCCCTTCTCACCCTTACCCTGATTCGTCCTGAACCCATCTATCGCCTTCGCAGGCAAGCCAGCTCCCACACTTGAATGTGTTCACAACTCAAAATGTGGGAGCTGGCTTGCCTGCGAAGGGCGCGACGCGGTCTAAAGCCTTACTTCTCGGGCATCGGCATCGGAAACGGCATCACATTGCTCGTGCCCCGTGCCTCGCTGATCTTCGGCGTGCCCAAGCGTTCGACCTCATCAATGCGCACGATCGAATGCATCGGTACAAAGCTGCGCACCACGCCCTCGAACTGCGCTTTGAGCTTTTCTTCGCCCGGATCGACGACCAACTGGGTGCGCTCGCCAAAGACGAACTCTTCCACCTCCAGGAACCCCCACAGATCGCTTTGATAGATCTGCTTGGCGTACATTTCGAACACCTGGCCCTGGTTGAGGAAAATCACCTTGTAGATTGGAGCTTCACGTTTGGTCATGGTGGGCGGATAACACATCGGGGCTATAAAAGAGGGCGCGAACTATAGCATGGCACCCGATGTACAACGCTAGGAACCAATGGACATGCCCCCTATAATGCGCGGTTCTTTACCACCAGTTGACGATTCCCATGGCCAAGAAGCTTTACATCGAAACCCACGGTTGCCAGATGAACGAGTACGACAGCTCGCGCATGGTCGATCTGCTGGGTGAACACCAGGCCCTGGAAGTCACCGCCCGCGCCGAAGATGCCGACGTAATCCTGCTCAATACCTGCTCGATCCGTGAGCGGGCCCAGGACCGCGTGTACTCGCAACTGGGCCGCTGGCGCGAACTGAAGCTGGCCAACCCGGACATGGTGATCGCCGTCGGCGGTTGCGTGGCCAGCCAGGAAGGTGCAGCCATTCGCGACCGCGCGCCCTATGTCGACGTGGTCTTCGGCCCGCAGACCCTGCACCGCCTGCCGGAAATGATCGACGCCGCGCGCATCAGCAAGCTGCCGCAGGTGGATGTGTCGTTCCCCGAAATCGAAAAGTTCGACCATTTGCCAGAGCCACGTATCGACGGGCCGAGTGCCTATGTGTCGGTGATGGAAGGCTGCAGCAAATATTGCACCTTCTGTGTGGTGCCCTATACCCGCGGTGAAGAAGTCAGCCGGCCATTTGACGACGTACTGTCGGAAATCATCCACCTGGCCGAAAACGGCGTGCGCGAAGTGACCCTGCTGGGGCAAAACGTCAACGGCTATCGCGGCGTGACCGACGACGGCCGCCTGGCCGACCTGGCGGAACTGATCCGCGTGGTCGCTGCAGTGGACGGTATCGAGCGCATCCGCTACACCACTTCGCACCCGCTGGAATTTTCCGACAGCCTGATCCAGGCACACGCCGAAGTGCCGGAGCTGGTCAAGCACCTGCATTTGCCGGTGCAATCGGGCTCGGATCGCATCCTCGCGGCCATGAAGCGCAACCACACCGCTCTGGAATACAAATCCAAACTGCGCAAACTGCGCGCAGCGGTGCCGGGCATCTGTATCAGCTCGGACTTTATCGTGGGTTTTCCCGGCGAAACCGAAAAAGACTTCGAGCAGACCATGAAGCTGATCGAAGACGTCGGTTTCGACTTCTCCTACTCCTTCGTCTACAGCCAGCGCCCGGGCACCCCGGCTGCCGATCTGCTGGACGAAACCCCGGAAGCGCTGAAAAAGGAGCGGTTGAACGCCCTGCAACACCGCCTGAACCAGCAAGGCTTCGAGATCAGCCGACAAATGGTCGGTTCAATCCAGCGCATCCTGGTCACCGACTATTCGAAAAAAGACCCGGGTGAGTTGCAAGGCCGCACCGAGAACAACCGAATCGTCAACTTCCGCTGCGATAATCCGACCCTGATCGGCCAGTTTGCCGATGTGCACATCGATGCGGCGCAGCCTCATTCGTTGCGCGGCTCATTGACCAACTGACACAAACGCTCTGACTACAAATGAAGATCAAATGTGGGAGCTGGCTTGCCTGCGATTGCGATGTAACAGCCAGCCTCTATTTTGGATGTGCCGGCCTCATCGCAGGCAAGCCAGCTCCCACAGGGGTTCTTCATTGTTATTGAGATCGAGGCCAGCCGATTTAAGTGCTTTCGTACCCGCGCCTCTGGCGTTATTCTCTCTTTCACATCCATTGCCAAAGGGCGGCTAAAAGCGACCTTGAACGCACCCACAGTAGAACCCCATCGTTTTCTCCTCGAGCCGTTTGAGGCTCGCCGTTTCGCCAACCTGTGCGGACAGTTCGACGAGCACCTGCGCCTGATCGAACAACGCCTGAGCATCGAGATCCGCAATCGCGGCAATCAGTTCGAACTCATTGGTGAACCTCAGCACACCACGTCCGCAGAAAACCTGCTGCGTCGCCTCTATCGCGAAACCAAGGGCAGCGAACTGTCGCCGGAAACCGTGCACCTGTACCTGCAGGAGTCGGCCATCGAAGACTTGGCCAACAACCCTGTGGCCGAGGCCAGCGTGGCGCTGCGCACCAAAAAGGGCATGATTCGCCCGCGCGGCCTGAACCAGCAGCGCTACGTCAAAGAGATCCTCGGCAACGACATCAACTTCGGCATCGGCCCCGCCGGTACCGGCAAGACCTACCTGGCCGTGGCCTGCGCGGTCGACGCCCTGGAGCGCGAGCAAGTACGCCGCATCCTGCTGGTACGCCCAGCGGTCGAGGCCGGCGAAAAGCTCGGTTTCCTGCCCGGCGACCTGGCGCAGAAGATCGACCCGTACCTGCGCCCGCTCTACGACGCGCTTTACGAAATGCTCGGCTTCGAATACGTGGCCAAGCTGATCGAGCGCCAGGTGATCGAGATCGCCCCGCTGGCCTATATGCGCGGCCGTACCTTGAACAACAGCTTCATCATTCTTGACGAGAGCCAGAACACCACCGTCGAGCAGATGAAGATGTTCCTGACCCGTATCGGCTTCGGCTCCACCGCCGTGATCACCGGTGACATCACCCAGGTCGACCTGCCCAAGGGCACCAAGTCGGGCCTGGCCCATGTCATCAAGGTGCTCGAAAATGTGCCGGGCATCAGCTTCACGCACTTCCAGCCCAAAGACGTGGTCCGCCATCCGCTGGTGCAGCGCATCGTCGAAGCCTACGAGCGCTTCGAGACTGCCGCCGCAGAGGCCTCGGCACAGGATTCACGCCGCGATGCTTGAGCTCGACCTGCAGCGGGCCACCGACGCACCCGCCCCCAGCGAAGCACAGTTCCGCCAATGGTGCGCCCTGGCCCTGCGCCAGCGCACAGCCGACTCGGAACTGACCATTCGCCTGGTGGACGAGCCCGAGGGCCGCGAACTGAATCACACCTGGCGCCAGAAGGACTACGCGACCAACGTGCTGTCCTTTCCCGCCGACGTCCCCGATGAGTTACTGGACATCCCACTGCTGGGGGACCTGGTGATCTGCGTCGAGGTGGTGGAACGCGAAGCGAAGGAACAAGGCAAGGAGCTGGAAGCCCACTGGGCCCATCTGGTTATCCACGGCTGCCTGCATCTCTTGGGTTACGACCATATAGACGATGACGAAGCCGAAGAAATGGAAGCACTGGAACAAACGTTGCTTGCAGAATTGGGTCATCCGGACCCGTATGCGGACGACGACGCTTGAAAAACACTCAACTGTAACGATAAAGGATTCAGAGTAATCGCTATGAGCGAAGACCGATCGAGCAACGGGCAGAAGTCATGGCTGGGCAAATTGACCCAGGCTTTTGCCCACGAGCCGAAAAACCGCCAGGAGCTGCTGGAGCTCTTGCGCGAGGCCCATCAGAACAAGTTGCTGGACAGCGAAGCGCTGGCCATCGTCGAGGGCGCCATCCAGGTGGCTGACCTGCAAGTGCGCGACATCATGGTCCCGCGCTCGCAGATGATCAGCATCAAGGCCGTCCAGACTCCACGGGAATTCCTCCCGGCCGTGATCGATTCGGCGCACTCGCGCTACCCGGTGATCGGTGAAAGCCATGACGACGTCATGGGCGTTCTGCTGGCCAAAGACCTGTTGCCGCTGATCCTCAAGGAGAACGGTGATAACTTCAACATCAAGGACCTGCTGCGCCCGGCCACCTTCGTGCCCGAGTCCAAGCGCCTGAATGTGCTGCTGCGCGAGTTCCGCGCCAACCACAATCACATGGCCATCGTGATCGACGAATACGGCGGCGTGGCAGGCCTGGTCACCATCGAAGACGTGCTGGAGCAGATCGTCGGCGACATCGAAGACGAACACGATGTCGAAGAGGACAGCTACATCAAGCCGCTGCCCAGTGGTGACTTCCTGATCAAGGCGCTGACGCCCATCGAGAACTTCAATGAGTTCTTCGACAGCGAATTCTCCGACGATGAGTTCGACACCGTGGGCGGCCTGGTGATGAGTGCATTTGGCCATCTGCCAAAGCGCAACGAAACCACCGAGATCGGCGCGTATCGCTTCCGCATCCTGAATGCCGATAGCCGTCGTATCCACTTGATCCGCCTGACTCCTATTGCCCGTTAAGGACTGACATATGCGGTTCACCGCTCCCGGCTGGCCCGGTAATCTGCTGGCCGTGGTGGCCGGCGCCATCACTACCCTGGCGCTGGCGCCGTTCGACCTGTGGCCGTTTGCACTGGTAGCGGTCGGTTTGTTCTATGTCGGGCTACGGGAACTGACGCCACGCCAGGCCCTGGGCCGTGGCTGGTGCTTCGGTTTTGGCCTGTTTGGCGCCGGCACCAGTTGGATCTACTACAGCATCCACCACTTTGGCGGCGCTTCGGTGCTGCTGGCAGGTTTCCTGATGCTGTTGTTCACCGCTGCGATTGCCTGGTTCTTCGCTCTGCCCGCCTGGCTGTGGGCGCGCTGGCTGCGGCGCAACGAAGCGCCGTTGGCGGATGCGCTGACGTTCGCCGCGCTGTGGGTGGGCCAGGAAGCGTTTCGCGGCTGGTTCCTCACCGGTTTCCCTTGGCTGTATTCCGGTTACAGCCAGCTCGACGGCCCGCTGACGGGTCTCGCGCCGCTGGGTGGCATCTGGCTGATCTCTTTTGCGTTGGCATTGACCGCCGCCGTGCTGTGCAACCTGCCGCGCCTGCTGGCCAGTAAACGCAATGGGTTTATCGCCGCCGGCCTGGTGCTGCTGGTTGCGCCCTGGGCCGTGGGCCTGGCGTTCAAACACCATGCCTGGACCACGCCATCCGGTGCGCCACTGAGCGTGGCCGCCGTGCAGGGCAATGTCGAACAAAGCATGAAGTGGGACCCGGAACAGCTCAACGCGCAACTCGCCCTGTACCGCGATATGAGCTTCACCTCCAAACGGGTCGATTTGCTGGTGTGGCCGGAGACGGCGGTGCCCGTACTCAAGGAGTCCGTCGAGGGCTACCTGGGCATGATGGGCAAGTTCGCCGCCGACCGGCACAGCGCGCTGATCACCGGCGTGCCGATTCGTCAGGAAGTCCATCACCAGAAACGCTACTTCAATGGCATCACCGTGGTTGGCGAAGGCGACGGTACCTACCTGAAACAGAAGCTGGTGCCCTTTGGCGAATACGTGCCTTTGCAGGACATGCTGCGCGGCCTGATCGCCTTCTTCGACTTGCCGATGTCGGACTTCGCCCGCGGCCCGTCCGACCAGGCGATGTTGCAGGCCAAGGGCTATCAGATCGCACCGTTCATTTGCTACGAAGTGGTGTACCCGGAATTCGCCGCCGGCCTCTCGGCCCAAAGCGACTTGCTGCTGACCATCAGCAACGACACCTGGTTCGGCCGCTCCATCGGCCCCCTGCAACACCTGCAAATGGCGCAGATGCGCGCATTGGAAGCCGGGCGCTGGATGATCCGCGCCACCAACAACGGCGTGACCGGCCTGATCAACCCGTTCGGGCAGATCACCGAGCAGATCCCGCAGTTCGAGCGCGGCATTCTGTATGGCGAAGTGGTGCCGATGCACAACCTCACGCCCTACCTGCAATGGCGCTCGTGGCCGTTGATCATTGTGTGCCTGGGGCTCTTTGGCTGGGCGCTGCTGGCGGGCAGAATGTCAAAGACGGTTTAATTTGAAGAGCAGCAAAAAACCAATGTGGGAGCGGGCTTGCTCGCGAATACGGTGGATCAGTCGATGGATCTGTTGA